>NZ_JAYSJZ010000077.1:0-30533 GCF_043726815.1 Lacisediminihabitans sp. | reverse complement strand
AGAATTACCATTAGTTCGTACTGATGCATAACTAACCCACCTCCTTTGGACTAGAACGGCCACAGACGATCTGTGACAGGAGGGTTTTGGCATCGTTGGCCACGCCGAAAGGCAATGGATAACCTGCCTAGTGTAGTCAGTTGCCCGTGCAAGAAACAAGGAGCTCTCTACGCATGCCAGTCAAGGTCGCCATCGCCGGGGTCGGCAATTGCGCTAACGCGCTCGTCCAGGGCGTCACCTTCTATGCCGATGCTGATGAGACGCAGACGGTCCCCGGTCTCATGCACACCCGCTTCGGCGACTACGGCATCGGCGACATCTCGTTCGTCGCGGCGTTCGACGTGGACGCCGCGAAGGTGGGGGTGGATCTCTCCGAGGCGATCTGGGCGAGCGAGAACAACACGCTGCGCTTCGCCGATGTCGCACCGGCCGGCGTGATCGTGCAGCGCGGCCCGACCCTCGACGGGCTCGGCGAGTACTACCGGGACGTGATCGAGGAATCCGAGGCCGCCGCCGTCGACGTCGCCCAGGCCCTGCGTGACTCCGGCGCCGACGTGCTCGTCTGTTATCTGCCGGTCGGTTCGGAAGAAGGCGCGAAGCACTACGCCCAGGCGGCGCTGGACGCCGGCGTCGCGTTCGTGAACGCCCTTCCGGTGTTCATCGCGAGCGACCCGGTCTGGGCCGCGAGGTTCGAGGCGGCGGGCATCCCGATCGTCGGCGACGACATCAAGAGCCAGCTCGGCGCCACGATCACCCACCGCGTGCTCGCTCGGCTCTTCGAGGAGCGCGGACTGGTGCTCGACCGCACGTACCAGCTGAACGTGGGCGGAAACATGGACTTCAAGAACATGCTCGAGCGCACGAGGCTGGAGTCGAAGAAGATCTCCAAGACCCAGGCCGTGACGAGCAACATCGACGTGACCCTCCCGGAGCGGGACGTGCACATCGGGCCGAGCGACCACATCCCCTGGCTGGACGATCGCAAGCTCGCCTTCGTGCGGCTGGAGGGGCACGGTTTCGGCAACGCGCCAACGACTCTGGAATACAAGCTCGAGGTCTGGGACTCGCCCAACTCGGCTGGGGTCGTGATCGACGCCATCCGGGCGGCGAAGATCGCCCTGGATGCCGGACTAGGCGGACCTCTCGAGGCGGCATCCGCCTACTTCATGAAGAGTCCGCCGCGGCAACACCCCGACCCGGTCGCCCGAGAACTGCTCGAGGAGTTCATCCGCGAACACGGCGGGGCGCGCTAGCGGGATTCCCACCAGGCGCGCAGGCGGTCGGCGGCCGATTCGGTGCCCAGCGGGCCCTCCTCGAGTCGAAGCTCGAGCAGGAATCGGTAGGCCTCGCCCACCTCGCGCCCCGGCGGCAGCGACAGGATCTCCATGATCTGCTCGCCGTCCAGGTCCGGGCGGATCGCGGCAAGCTCCTCCTCGAGGCCGAGCGTCACGATGCGCTCCTCGAGGTCGTCGTAGGCGAATGACAACCGGTCGGCCTTGCGGCGATTGCGGGTTGTCACGTCGGCCCGCGTGAGGATATGCAGCCGCTCCAGCAGTGGGCCGGCATCCCGCACGTACCGGCGCACCGCCGAGTCCGTCCAGGCCCCCTCGGTGTAGCCGAAGAACCTCAGGTGCAGCTCGATAAGCCGGGAAACGTCGGCGATGGTCTCGTTGTCGTAGCGCAACTCGCGCAACCGCTTCTTCGCGAGCTTCGAGCCGACGACGTCGTGGTGGTGGAAGGTGACAACGCCGCCCGCCTCCGTGCGCTTCGTCGCCGGCTTGCCGATGTCGTGCAGCAGGGCGGCGAGACGCAGGATGAGGTCGGGGGCCTCGCCCGGGTTGCGCTCGGTCTCGAGCTCGATGGCCTGATCGAGCACGGTGAGGCTGTGCTCGTAGACGTCCTTGTGGTGGTGGTGTTCGTCGATCTCCAGCCGCAGGGCGGGAAGCTCCGGGAGCACGATCGCGGCGAGGCCGCTGTCCACGAGCAGCTGAAGGCCCTCGCGCGGTGACGGGCTGCAGAGCAGCTTGCTGATCTCGTCGTTGATGCGCTCGACGGAGATGATCGAGATGCGGTCGGCGAGCGCGAAGAGGGCCGAGCGCGTCCGCTCGTCGAGCGCGAAACCGAGTTGAGAGGTGAACCGGGCGGCGCGAAGCATGCGCAACGGATCGTCACCGAAGGAATGCTCCGGCGTGCCGGGGGTGGTGAGGCGGCGCGCGACCAGGTCCTCGAGCCCGCCCGACGGGTCGACGAGTTGCTTCTGCGGAAGCCTGAGCGCCATCGCGTTCACGGTGAAGTCGCGGCGCACCAGGTCTCCCTCGAGCGAATCGCCGAAGTCCACGATGGGCTTGCGCGTCTCGCCGTCGTAGGCGTCGCTGCGGTAGGTGGTGATCTCCACGGTGTGGCCGTCGATGAGCGCGCCGATGGTGCCGAAGGCCCGCCCGATGTCCCAGTGGGTGTCGGAGATCGGCTTCACGATGCGAAGGATCTCGTCCGGGCGCGCATCCGTGGTGAAGTCGAGATCGTTGAGCGGGCGGTCCAGAAAGGCGTCGCGGACCGGGCCGCCGACGAGGGCCAACTCGAAGCCCTGGGCGGCAAAGGCGGCCGCGAGGCGTGAAATGTGCGGGGACTCGGCGAGGTCCGACAGCCGCTGAATTGCCGAAGCGACGCTTTCCATGGCTCCCAGACTAGTAGCGGCCGTCCACGGCGCGTGGTCGGCCGGCACAGGCGGCGCCGAGGTGGATGACCCTAGAATCACTTGGGGACGGCCAAGCAATTCTCGTGGTGCCGACCCCAATCGCCTATGAGACTAGTCACTTCCCTGATTGCGCTGGCCATGGCCATCGGTGCCATCGTGCTGCCCGTGGCGGCGGAGGCGGCCGAACCACCCGCGGTCGTCGCGACGTTCGCTCCGGCGGCCCTCGGCACACTGGCGCCGGGCCAGGACCTCGTGCTCAGCGGCACGATCACCAACTCCGGCAACCAGGCGATTCCGGCGGGCACTGCCACCGTGTCGCTCAACCGCACCGCCGTCTCGTCGCGCACCGATCTGGCCGGCTGGCACGACTCCGACTCCATTCTCGGCGACGACAAGCTCGGCACGCGGATCTTCGAGACCGGCACCCCCGAGGTGCCGGCGGGACGCTCCGTTCCCGTCGTGATCACGGTGCCGGCGGCATCCGTGACCTTGAGCGCCCAATCCTCGTGGGGCACCCGCACCACCGCCGTCACGGTGCGCAGCGGCGGCAGCGTCGTCGCCCAGGCCAGGACCGACATCGTGTGGGCACCGGGCGGTCCGGTCTCGGCCACCGGCCTTGCGGTCGCCTTCCCGCTGACGGTTCCCCACCCCGCGACGGGGCTCATCCCCGCCGACCTGCTCGCCACGTACACGGGGATCGGGGGCATCCTCTCCCACGACCTCGATGCGGTGATCGGGCGCAATGTCGCCATCGGAATCGATCCGATGCTGCTCGCCTCCATCCGCATCCTGGGCGACACCGCTCCGCCGTCCGCCACCGAGTGGCTGTCTCGACTCGAGGGTGCGCCGAACGACACCTTCGCCCTCAGCTACGCCGACTCGGATCTGGCCGGCGCGACCCAGGCCGGGTCGAAGCGGCTTCTCACCCCCACCGCGTTCCCGATCGACCCGACCCTGTTCCCCGGTGCGACCACGGCGTCCCCGTCGCCCCAGACGGGCTCTCCCACCGACGGCCCGACGCCCACGCCCACGCCCACGCCCACCGGCGAGCCGGTGAGTCCGCTGCCGACTCCCGAGAGCCTCGTCGCCTGGCCGTACACGATCGACAAGATCGGCTGGCCCAACGACGACACCGTGGTGGAGGCGGACCTCGACTCCTTCGACTCGTTCGGCCTCAGCACCACCATCCTGAATTCCTCGAACGTGTCGTACACCGTCAACTACACGCCGAGCGCCGCGGCGACGATCGACAAGCATCGCGTCGTCGTCTCGGACAACACGCTCTCCAGCTTGCTTCGGGCAGCGGCCGGGACCACGTCGCAGCTCGCGTGGGAGAACGCGATGGTGAGGCTCTCCGGGTCGATCGCCGTCGTCGGCCGGGAACGCCTGGCGGAGTCGCGCACCCTGCTGTCGACCCTGGGCCGCTCGGGGACGGGAGCCGAGCCGCGGTTGTCCCAGACCCTGGACGCGCTCGCCACCCTGCCGTGGGCGACCCCGGCCACCGTGGCGGCAGTGGCCACCGCGGGCGAGCCGATCAACGCGGCGCTCACCGCGAAGCCGGTGCCCGCCGCTCGGGTGGCCACCATCAAGGCCCTCCTGGCCTCCGAGGCGCAGGTCGGCAACTTCTCCTCGGTGCTGGCCGACCCCTCGTTGCTCACCACCGAACGCCGGCTCAGCCTGCTCGCGCTGCTCTCGAACTCGTGGACCGCGGATGATTCCGGGCTGGCAGCCGCGAACGCGAAGTACCTGGCCAGGTCGACCACGATCCTCGACTCGGTGAGCATCGCCGAAAGCAGTTCACTGTTCCTCACCTCGCAGAACAGTCCGCTGCCGGTGACGGTGAGCAACAAGCTGCCCTGGCCGGTCACCGTCTACGTGAGCGTGCGGTCTCCCACCGGCATCCTCGAGGTGCTCGAACCGCGAGTGGAGCTCACCATCGAGGCGAACTCGCAGGCCAAGGCATCGGTGCCGATCCGATCCGTGGCCAACGGCGAGGTGCTCATCGACACGACGCTGTCCAGTGCGACCAACATCCCGATCGGAAGACCGGTGCAGACCAGAGTAGAGGTGCAGGCGGGATGGGAGACCGCCTTCACCGCTGTCGTGGCCGCCCTGGTCGTCGGTGTCTTCGGATTCGGCATCTGGCGTAACATCCGCAAGCGGCGCAAGGGCAAGGAGCCCGCGGGCGACGAGTCCGGCGATCAGCCGGACGGGACCCCCGCCCCGGTCGATGCCCCCGCCGAGGCCGACGCCCCAGGGACCCCGGCCTCGTGAGCGACCCCGTCGACCCCGCTGCGGCCGTGGAGCCCCCGGCCCGGCTGGGGCGCGCGAGCGCGATCCTCGCCGCCGGCACCGTGGTGTCCCGTGTGTTGGGTTTCGTGCGCGCGGCCGTGCTGGCGCTCACCATCGGCCAACTCGCCGCCGGCAACGCGTTCGCTGTCGGCAACCAGCTGCCCAACAACATCTACGCGCTCGTCGCCGGCGGCGTCCTGAGCGCGGTTCTCGTGCCGCAGATCGTGCGTGCGGCAACGCACTCAGACGGCGGCCAGCAATTCATCAACCGCGTCGTCACCCTCGGCATCGTGGTCTTCGCCGTCGTCACGATCGCCGCGACCCTCGCCGCGCCGGCCCTCGTCAGCATCTACGCCGTGCAGTCGACCTCGGGCCGGGGCTTCACCCCGTCGGCATTCGCGCTCGCGACGGCGTTCGCCTACTGGTGCCTGCCCCAGATCTTCTTCTATGCGCTCTACAGCCTTCTAAGCGAGGTGCTCAACGCCCGGCAGGTCTTCGGCCCGTTCACTTGGGCGCCGGTGCTCAACAACGTCGTCTCGATCGTCGGTTTCGTGATCTTCATGATCGCCTTCGGCGCGGCCGAGCAGAACAGCACGGTCGAGGTCTGGGACACGGCCCGCATCACCCTGCTCGGCTCCACCACCACTCTCGCCGTCGCCGCGCAGGCGCTCGTGCTCTTCCTGTTCTGGAAGCGCGCCGGACTCCGCTACCGGCCGGACTTCCGCTGGCGAGGGGTGGGCCTCGGCGCCACCGGCAAGGCCGCCGGCTGGCTGTTCGGCATGATCCTCATCACTCAGCTCGCCGGAATCGTGCAGAGCCGGGTGGCCTCCATCGCCGCGGACACCGGGGCGTCGACCCTCGCCCTGCAGAACTCCTGGCTCATCTTCATGCTTCCACACTCGGTGATCGCGGTGTCGGTGGCCACGGCCTACTTCACCCGAATGAGCGGCCACGCGAGAGACGGCAACCTCGGCGGAATGCGCGAGGACCTCTCCGCCTCGCTCCGCGCCATCGGGCTTCTCATCGTGTTCGCCGCGGTGAGTCTCTCGGTCGTCGCGTATCCGTTCGCCCGGGTCTTCACCAACACCGGATTCACGGATGTCGCCGGCATGGGCAATGTGATCCTGGCCTTCCTGCCCGGACTCATCCTGTTCAGCATGCTGTTCGTGCTGCAGAGGGTGTTCTACGCGCTCGGTGACACGCGCACGCCCTTCTTCATGCAGTGCGTGCAATCGGGGCTGTTCGTGATCGGTGCCCTGCTTTGCATCATGCTCCCGACGGCGTGGATCGGCGTGGGCATCGCCGCTGTAACCTCCTTAGCCGGTAGCGCGCAGGCCGTGGTGGCGATCGTGCTGGTTCGCCGCCGGCTGAAGGGCATGGATGGTGCCCTCATTCTGCGTCGGCACCTGCAATACCTCGTGCTGTCGCTCGCCGCCGGCGTCGTCGGCGTCGGCGTGGTCGCCCTCCTCGGCGGTTACTCGCCGGACGGCTTCGCCCAGTCCGGAGTATTCTCCGCGCTCCTGTCGATCGTCATCGCCGCGGCGGTGATGGGGGCCGTGTACCTCGGCCTGCTCCTCGCCTTCCGCAACCCGGAGCTCACCTCCGTCACGAGCGTCGTGAGAGCGAGATTCGCCCGCCGACGCTGATTTCCGGCCGATCGTTGCCGGGTCCGCCGGGCTTTCGGGGCCATGGAATATCGTGCGAATAGGATGTGTTGTACCGGGAAGTGGAGCGGGCAGAGGCCCGCGCCCACCGTCATCCAAGGAGATGTTCCAGTTGCGTCAGACCATCATCATCGGTTCCGGTCCCGCCGGCTACACGGCGGCGATCTACGCCGCTCGAGCCAACCTAAACCCGCTGCTCATCGCGAGTTCGGTTGAGGCGGGCGGCGAGCTCATGAAGACCACCGAGGTGGAGAACTACCCGGGCTTCCCGGAGGGCATCCAGGGCCCGGACCTGATGGCGGCCTTCCAGGCCCAGGCGGAGCGATTCGGAACCGAGATCGTGCTCGACGACGTGACGTCGCTCGAGCTGAGCGGTGACGTCAAGAGGGTCACCCTGGGAAACGGGGACGTGCACGAGGCCCTCACCGTGATCTTCGCCACCGGGTCGGCGTATCGCAAGCTCGGACTCGAGGACGAAGAGCGCCTCAGCGGCCACGGCGTCTCGTGGTGTGCCACCTGTGACGGGTTCTTCTTCCGCAAGAAGAACATCGCGGTCGTGGGCGGCGGCGACTCGGCGATGGAGGAGGCCACCTTCCTCACGAAGTTCGCCGACAAGGTCTACGTGATCCACCGCAGCCACACCCTTCGCGCCTCCAAGACCATGCAGGATCGCGCGTTGGAGAATCCCAAGATCGAGTTCGTCTTCAACAAGACCGTCGAGCACATCTATGGAGACGGCGCGGTGACCGGCCTCGGCCTCGTCGACACGACGGACGGTTCGGAGACGACCCTGGATGTCAGCGGCCTCTTCGTGGCCATCGGCGCGGACCCCCGTACCCACCTCGTGCACGGCCAGCTGGACATCAACCCGGACGGCACGCTCGCCGTCGAAGGCCGCAGCTCGCGCACCAACATCCCCGGCGTCTTCGCCGCTGGTGACGTTCTCGACCCCACCTACCGGCAGGCCGTCACCGCCGCCGGTTCGGGCACCGTGGCCGCCCTCGACGCCGAGCACTACCTCGCCTCCATCCCCAAGGAGTTGCTCGCCAGAGCGACCGCCTTGCCTGAGCCCGAAACCGTATCGGCCTAGAGCCGATCCAAGCGAAAAGAGAGAAATCGATGTCAACTGCCAAAGATGTGACCGACGCCAGCTTCCAGGCCGACGTGCTGGACTCCGACAAGCTCGTGCTTGTGGACTTCTGGGCCGAATGGTGTGGCCCGTGTCGCGCGGTCAGCCCGATCCTCGACCAGATCGCCTCCGAGCACGCGGACAAGATCCAGCTCGTCAAGGTGAACGTCGACGACAACATGGAGATCGCGGCCAAGTACCAGATCACCTCGATCCCGGCCATGAAGCTGTTCAAGGGTGGCGAGGTCGTCAAGAGTGTCATCGGCGCCAAGCCGAAGCCGGCCCTCGAGGCGGACTTCGCCGAGTGGCTCAAGTAGTAGTCGGCGGGCTGTCCTAGCCCGCACGATTCCAGGGTCCGTCCACGCTCAGTGGGCGGGCCCTTTTTCGTCGCATTTCGGTCTGAGACGGCCCAACGGGGGCGCCCCAGACGCCACCGTCTATTGTTTAAGCTTCGCCACCTCTTCGCACAACCGGGATCCCAGATGACCAGCCACGGCACGTCGCCCCACCACGCGACCCAACGCGACGCCGGCCTGCCCGGCGCCGGAACCAACCTCGACCCGTGGTACGACCTGTACGCGGACCGCACGGCCGGCCTCAGCGCCTCCGAGGTGCGTGCCCTCTTCGCCGTGGCCTCGCGCCCCGAGGTGGTCTCGCTGGCCGGCGGCATGCCGTTCGTCTCCGCGCTGCCGAGTGAGCTCATCGCCGGCGCCTTCGAGCGGATGATGCGGGATGTCGGCCCCCAGGCCCTGCAGTATGGCTCCGGGCAGGGCGTTCCGGCGCTCCGCGAGCACATCCTCGAGATCATGGCGCTCGAGGGCATCCGGGCGAGTGTGGATGACGTGGTCGTCACCACCGGATCCCAGCACGCCCTCGAACTGGTGACGAAGCTCTTCATCAACCCCGGGGACGTCGTGCTCGCCGAGGGGCCGAGCTACGTGACCGCCATGGTGGTCTTCAACTCCTTCCAGGCGGACATCCAGCACGTTCCCATGGACGAGCACGGCCTGATCCCCGAGGCCCTGCGCGAGGCGATCACCCGGTTGAGGGCGGCGGGCAAGCCGATCAAGTTCCTGTACACGGTTCCGACCTTCAGCAATCCGGCCGGGGTGACCCTCAGCTGGGAGCGTCGGCTCGAAATCCTCGAAATCTGCCGCTCTCACGGCATTCTGGTGCTCGAAGACAACCCTTACGGGTTGCTTTACTTCGATTCGCCCCCTCCCCAAGCGATGCGCTCGGTGGAGGAAGACGGCGTGATCTACCTCGGAACCTTCTCGAAGACGCTGGCTCCCGGCTTTCGGGTCGGCTGGGCGCTGGCCCCGCACGCCATCCGCGAGAAGCTCATCCTCGCCAACGAGGCCGCGGTGCTCTCCCCCAGTTCGTTCAGCCAGCTGATGATCACGGAGTACCTCAACACCGCGGACTGGAAGGAACAGATAAATACCTTCCGGGGCATCTACCGCGATCGTCGCGATGCGATGCTCGGTGCCCTCGCCGAGTACCTGCCCCAGCTCTCCTGGACCGTGCCGAACGGCGGGTTCTACGTCTGGGCGACCCTGCCGTCCCACCTCGACTCGAAGGCCATGCTCCCGCGCGCGGTGAAGGAGCTCGTGGCCTACACGCCGGGGACCGCGTTCTACGCCGACGGCAACGGACGCAACAACATCCGGCTCTCGTTCTGCTACCCGACTCCGGACTTCATCCGGGAGGGCATCCGTCGGCTGTCCACGGTGATCAACGGCGAGATCGACCTGCTCAACACCTTCTCCCAGACCACGCCGCTCGCCACGATTCCGCTCAAACAGGGCATCGCGAGCCCGCCGCCCAACACCGACTAGCCGCCGGCCGGTCGGAACCAGTGAAGAGAGCGACGACATGAACGAGTCTTCCCCGCGCACCGTGGTGGTGCTCGCCGGCGGAATCTCCCACGAGCGGGATGTCTCCCTGCGCTCCGGGCGCCGGGTGGCCGACAGCCTCGCCGAACACGGCATCACCGTCGAGCTGCGGGATCCGGATGCGACGCTCCTCGCCTACCTCGCCGAGACCCGGCCCGACGTGGTCTGGCCCGCCCTGCACGGGGCGAGCGGTGAGGATGGCGCCCTGCGCGGCCTGCTCGACTTCATCGGCATCCCCTATGTCGGCTCCAATTCCGGTGCCTCCCGGCTCGCCTGGGACAAGCCGACCGCCAAGGTGCTCGTCGACCGGGCCGGCGTGGCGACCCCCAAGTCCATCGCCCTCTCCCGGGACGCCTTCCGCGAGCTCGGTGCGCAGAGCGTGCTCGATTGCCTCTCCCACGAACTGCCGGTGCCGGTCGTGGTCAAGCCCGCCCAGGGCGGCTCTGCCCAGGGCGTGACCCTGGTCGACGATCGGGCGAACCTGCCCCGGGCAATGGTCGACGCGTACACCTATTGCGATGTCGCGCTGATCGAGAAGCGCATCATCGGCACCGAGATCGCCATCGGAATCATCGACAGCGGCGAAGGCCCGGTGGCGCTCCCCGCGGTGGAAATACAGCCCCTATCAGGGGTTTATAGTTTTGAGGCTCGCTACAATGCCGGCGAGACCAGGTTCTTCACACCAGCGCGGCTGGGCGCGGAGGAGACCGCCCGCGCGGCCGAAGCGGCGCTGCTCGCCCACCGCACGCTCGGCCTGCGACACCTCTCCCGCGTCGATCTGATCGTGGACGAGGAGGGGATCCCCTGGTTCCTCGAGGTGAACGTGCTTCCGGGTCTCACTGAGACATCGCTTCTGCCTCAGGCCCTCGAGGCCGCCGGCCATGATCTCGGCTGGGTCTACTCGGCCCTCGCCGAGGCCGCCATTCGCGAGAGCCGGGCCTAGACAACTGCCGACCGGCTAGCCGAATCCCGGCTCGTTCAGCTCCGCGAGGATTCGGTTGAGGTCCGCCACGGTGGCGAAGTCGATCACTATCGTGCCTTTGGTCGCGCCGAGGTTCACCTTCACCCGGGTGTTGAGCCTGTCCCCGAGGCGTTCGGCGATCTCGTCCAACTGTCCCTGCCGCCGACCAGCGCTCGGCCGGGACGCGCGGGTCGGTTTCGTGGTGACGAGCCCCGCCGCGGACTCCGCCGCGCGCACGGACAGGTCCTCGTTCACGATCTTGTCTGCGAGGCGTTCCATCGTGGCGTCGTCCCCCGCCGAGAGGATGGCGCGGGCATGCCCGGCGCTCAACACTCCGGCCGCCACGCGAATCTGCACCGACGTGGGCAGCCGCAACAGACGGATGGTGTTGGTGATCTGCGGCCGTGACCGGCCGATCCGTGTGGCCAACTGGTCCTGGGTGATTCCGAAGTCCGCGAGGAGCTGCTGGTAGGCCGACGCCTCCTCCAGCGGGTTGAGGTTGGCCCGGTGCAGGTTCTCCAGCAGGGCATCCCGAAGCATTGCTTCGTCCGCGGTGTTCTTGACCACCGCCGGGATGGTCTCGAGCCCCAGTTGCTTGCTCGCGCGAAGGCGGCGCTCGCCCATGACGAGCTCATAATGCGGCCCCGTGGCCGTCGCGCCCACGATCGGACGCACGACGATCGGCTGGAGAACGCCGACCTCACGAATGGAGGCGACGAGCTCGTCCAGGTCCTCCTTGATGAAGTCCTTGCGCGGCTGGGCGGCGTTCGGCACGATGTCGCTGGGGGCGATGTTCGCGAGACGGGCTCCCGGCACCGCCACGAGGCCCTCCGGTTCCGGCCTGCTCGTGGGAAAGAAGACATCCACTGGCCGAGCGGGGCTACCCTCGTCCGTGGGGATGAGCGCGCCGATACCTCGGCCCAGTCCGGTTCTCTTTGGTGCGGCCATTACTGCGGTGCCCCTCGTCGTGCGATTTCGGCGGCCGCCTCGAGGTAGGAGAGCGAGCCGGTGGAGTTGGTGTCGTAACTGATTACGGTCTGACCATAGCTCGGCGCCTCTGAAATACGCACCGAACGCGGGATGAGCGTGTTGAGAACCTGGTCGGGAAAGTGGTCACGCACGTCCTGGGCGACCTGGTTGGCCAGATTCGTGCGGGAGTCGTACATCGTGAGCAGGATCGTGGAGACGGTGAGCACCGGATTGAGGTGTCGTTCGATCAACTTGATGTTGTTGAGCAGCTGGCTGAGGCCCTCGAGCGCGTAATACTCGCACTGAATGGGGATCAGCACCTCCTGGGCGGCGACGAAGGCGTTGATGGTGAGCAGCCCGAGCGACGGCGGGCAATCGATGAAGACGTAGTGGAACAGGTCCGGGCTCTCGGCGAGGAACTGATCGAGGGCGGTGTGCAGCCGCTGCTCGCGAGCGACGAGCGAGACGAGCTCGATCTCCGCGCCGGCAAGGTGAATCGTGGCCGGCAGGCAGTAGAGGGACTCGAATTCCGGGCTCTTCTGCACGACGCCGGCCATGGGGACGTCACCGATGATCACGTCGTAGACACTGATCGTCTCCGAGCGGTGTTCGATGCCCAGCGCGGTGGAGGCGTTTCCCTGGGGATCGAGGTCGATCACCAGCACGCGTGCGCCGCTGCGGGCGAGTGCGGCCGCGAGATTGACGGTGGTGGTGGTCTTACCCACTCCCCCCTTCTGGTTCGCGACGGTGAGAACCCGGGTCTTCGGCGGCAAGGGAAGTCTCTGGGCCGCCAGTGCGAGCTTGCGTCTCGTGATCTCGGACAGCTCCCGAGCCAACGGGGTGTCGTCGAACGCTCCGACGGGATTGACCTCGGTGGGTTCAGGATGTTTCACGTGAAACCTTCTTGGCTGGGGAGGTGGGGCGATGGTGAGCAAACGGTCCGGCGCACCGAGGCTGTGCCCGACCATCCGTCACGCTCGACTCACGTTGTGCGGCCGCCAAGACGACTCGCACCACGAAGCACGCCGCGCGGGGATCGATCAGTCAACTGTAGCCCGAAACACCCGGGTCACCTCGGTAACGAGGCCCTCTCCGAGTGTCAGGACCTCGACATCGGTCAGCCTCGCCTTTCGGATGGACTTTGCCGCCGCCTCGACCTCCGCGGTGACGCTCGCCCCCTTGAGAAATAGCAGCTCACCGCCCGAGCGAACGAGGGGGACGGTGAGTGGGATGAGCTTGGAGAGGGCGCTCACCGCGCGGGCGGTGGCCTGATCGAGCCACGGCTTGAGCTTCGCCTCCTCGGCGCGGGCGCGCACGACCTCGACGTTGTCGAGTCCGAGCTCCGCCGTCTCCTGCCGCAGCCAGTCCACCCGGCGCTCCATCGGCTCGATGAGGATGAGCTGCACATCGGGGCGGGCGATCGCGAGCACGAGGCCGGGTAGCCCAGCACCACTCCCGATGTCCCCGACGCGACCGGGCCGAAGCAGGGGAGCGAGTAATGCGCTGTTCAGCACGTGCCGCGTCCACAGCCGCGGGATCTCCAGCGGACCGATCAGTCCGAGCTCCTCGCCGCGATCGGCGAGGTCCCTCGTGTATGCGCGCGCCAGCTCGATCCGGTCCCCGAAAAGCCCTTCGGCTGCCTTCGGCTCCGGCTCGAGCTCCGGCGGCGACTCAACCACGTCGATGTTTCACGTGAAACTACGCCCGGGAGATGACGGTGTGGCGATCGGAACCCTCGCCCTCCGACGCGGACGCGAGCCCCTTGGCCGCAACCAGGTCGTGCACGAGCTTGCGCTCGTAGGACGACATCGGGGGAAGGGCGGCCGACTCGGCTCCACCCTCGATGCGATCGACCGCGCGGTCGACGAGTTGGGAGAGCTCGGCCTCCCTGGCCTGCCTCGAGCCGCCGACATCCAGGATCAGCCGGGAGAAGACGCCGGTCTTCGCCTGCACCGCGATGCGGGTGAGTTCCTGGAGCGCGTTCACGGTCTCCGGCTTCGACAGCAGTCGCAGGTTGCTGTCCTGGCTCGAGTTCACGGAAAGGTACGCGCGGCCATCGCGGGCGTCGATATCGATGTCACCGTCCAGATCCGTGATGTCGAGGAGTTCCTCGATGTAGTCGGCGGCGATGTCGCCCTCCTCCTCGAGTTGGGTCACCGAACGACCGGCGCCCTCCTCCACGGCGGTCTCCGCGGCAACAGCCGCGTCGATCACGGGCACCGGAGTCTCGTTCTCTACGTCATGGGTCGTCTCTGCCACGTGACTGCTCTCTTTCTTGAGGATGCTGGGGGAAGCGAACTACTTCTTGGCGCCTGGCTTCTTCTTGCGATTCTTGGAATTGACCGGCTGAACGCGCTGCGTCTGCCGCGGTTCCTCGATCGTCTCCGGGCCATCCTCGACCAGCGTGAATCCACGGCGCTGAGCCTTGCGGGCAATTCGGGTCTCCCGGGCGAGGGCTGCCTCGCTACCCGGGGTGGGCATGTTGCGGATCACGAGGAACTGCTGGCCCATCGTCCAGAAGTTCGAGACGAGCCAGTAGAACATCACGCCGAGAGGGAAGGTGAAGCCGGAGAAGGCGAACACGAGGGGGAGCAGGTACAGCAGGATCCGCTGCTGCTTGAACATCGGGCTGGCCTTCATCTCGGCCGACTGGTTCTTCGACATGATCTGAAGCTGGGTGATGAACTGGGATCCGGTCATCAGGATCACCATGATCACCGCGATCACGATCACCGCCACGTTGCCGTCGGCGGTGCTGATCGCGAGCTTCAGCGGGGCCACTCCGAAGAGCGAGGACTCGCCGAACGACTTGGCCAACGGGCCGGTGAGGAGCCCGACTCCCGCCTGGTGCGTCTTGTCGTAATTCTGAGCCGAACTCAACACTGAGAAAAGGCTGAAGAAGATGGGCATCTGCAGCAGGAGGGGCAGGCAGGAGCTCAGCGGGTTGGTGCCCGTCTTCTTGTAGAGCTCCATCGTCTCGCGGGACATCGCCTCGCGGGAGAACTGGTCCTTTTTGCCCTTGTACTTGTCCTGGATCTTCTTGAGGTGCGGCGCAACCTCGAGCATGCGACGCTGGCTCTTGATCTGCCGAACGAAGATCGGGATGAGAGCCGCACGGATCACGAGCACGAGGCCCACGATCGACAACACCCAGGTGAAGCCGGCGTCGGGATTCAGACCGAGAAACGTCCAGAAGGCATGCCAGGACACGAGCAAGAGCTCGACGACCCACTTGATGGGCCAGAGGATTACGCCAATAAAGTCGGGCATTTTTCTGTGTCAGCCCTTTCCATGGCCGTGAGTAGTGACAAAACCAAACCGCGTTACCGCGTACTTCTGAATCGAGGGCTCCGGCACGTCATCCACGCCGCCTGCCGCCCAGGGGTGACATCGAGCGATTCTTCGCACACCCAGCCAGCTGCCCTTGATCACGCCGTGCTTCTGGATCGCGCCCAGCGTGTAAGCCGAGCAGGAGGGATAGTACCGGCAGACGTCTCCGTACAGCGGGGAGATCACCGCGCGATAGGCCCTCAGGATGAGAACACTCACGTTGCGGGGGAGAAGCAGAAGAAAAGCCAGGATTCGATTCACCGGTGTGTCTCGCCCCCGCCCAATGCTTCCGAAATCTCAGAACGAAGATTAGCCCAGCTAGCCTGCGCTGCGCCTGGCAATGCTCGAATCACGATCTCCGTGCCGGGAGCAAGGCGATCAAGTGCTTCGAAGCTGAGCGCCTTGAGACGCCGGCGCACCAGGTTTCGCTTCACCGCCACTCCCACCGTCTTGGCAACGATGAAGCCGAACCGGGGAGCACTCGTGCTGTCGGCTCGCGCGAGATAGACGACGGCATGCTCCGTGGTGATCCGGCGACCCCGGCGCACGAGGCGTCGATAGTCGTCGGCCGTCACCAGCCGGTTGGCTCTGGCCAACACGAGCGAAGGCTACGCGGAGAGCTCGGTGCGTCCCTTGCGGCGACGCGCACCGAGGATGGCTCGGCCGGCACGAGTGCGCATGCGCAGACGGAATCCGTGGACCTTCGCGCGGCGCCGGTTGTTGGGCTGAAAAGTTCTCTTGCTCATGATTGTTATTTCTCCACGTATTGGGACTCCGCGAGGCCAGCTCGCAATAGTGAGCAGTGGAAGCCAAGGAAGTGAAGGTTAGCCATCAGGCTGAAGTCAACTGATTAAAAATACGGTCTTAAAGCGCTGCGGTCAAACCCTGAGGCTACCAGCCGCATTATCCACATACAGTGAAAGGGGGCGTGGCAGCGACATGCCGTCACAAACTAAGGTGGTGGGACTGCACAGTCGGTGGATAACCCTGTGAATAACTCACTCAACAACAGCGAGGGGAACATGGCTGACATTGCGGATCCGACCAGGGAAATCTGGGCGTCTGTGCTGTCCAGCCTTCGCGATGACGAGAGAATCACTCCGCAGTTGCAGGGATTCCTCAGTCTGGTCGAGCCCAGGGGAGTAATGGCCGGCACCCTCTACCTCGAGGTTCCGAACGACCTCACCCGCGGAATGCTCGAGCAGCGCATCCGCCTGCCGCTCCTCAACGCCATAACCGGACTCGACGAAGACCACTCGGTGAGCAACTTCGCCATCGTGGTGAATCCCGAGATCGCGCACGACGCCCTGGGCGAGCCGAGCCCCTCCGCCGTCGAACAGCCGTACATCGAGCAGGTCGCCCCGCCTGCCCCTCTCTCCGAATCGATCGGCACCAACTCCCGACGGGCCGACTCACGGCTCAACCCGAAGTACAACTTCGACAACTTCGTGATCGGGGGCTCGAACCGGTTCGCCCACGCCGCGGCCGTCGCCGTGGCCGAGGCTCCCGCGAAGGCCTACAACCCTCTCTTCATCTACGGCGACTCCGGCCTCGGCAAGACCCACCTCCTGCACGCCATCGGCCACTACGCCGAGAGCCTCTACCCGGGAATCCGAGTGCGCTACGTGAGTTCCGAGGAATTCACCAACGACTTCATCAACTCGATCGCCAACAATCGGGCATCGGTCTTCCAGTCCCGGTACCGCGAGATCGACATCCTGCTCATCGACGACATCCAGTTTCTGCAGCGTGCGGTGGAGACCCAGGAGGCCTTCTTCCACACGTTCAACACGCTGCATGATCACAACAAGCAGGTGGTGATCACCAGCGACCTGCCGCCGAAGGCGCTCACCGGGTTCGAGGACCGGATGCGCTCCCGCTTCGAGTGGGGCCTGATCACCGATGTTCAGGCACCAGACCTCGAGACCCGCATCGCCATCCTCCGCAAGAAGGCCCAGAGCGAGAAGCTCCAGGTGAGCGCCGAGATCCTCGAATACATGGCCACCAAGGTGTCGTCCAACATCCGAGAGCTCGAGGGGACCCTGATCAGGGTCACCGCCTTCGCGAGCCTCAACCGCACGCCGGTGGACCTCGCCCTGGTGCAGACCGTGCTCAAGGACCTCATCACCCTCGACGACGACAATGTCATCGCGCCGGTCGACATCATCAACCACACTGCGGAGTACTTCAAACTCACCGTCGACGACCTCTACGGCTCTTCCCGATCCCAGGCGGTGGCCACAGCGCGACAGATCGCCATGTACCTCTGTCGGGAAATGACAAATCTCTCCCTGCCCAAGATCGGCCAGTTGTTCGGCAACCGCGACCACACCACGGTGATGTACGCGAACAAGAAGATCAGCGAGCTCATGAAGGAGCGTCGCTCCATCTACAACCAGGTCACCGAGCTCACCAGCCGCATCAAGCAGAACCACCGCTACAGCAAGATCTGATCGGCGCCGGCGGGGGCCCGCTCCGCGCCCTCTCTCTCGAGTTCTCCACCCACGAGCGGCTCCGCTCCGACGCCCATGGAGCAGCGCCGCTCGCGCCGATCACCCTGCTCCTACCATCAACCCACAGTGTGCATAACCTGTGGATAACTGTGGATAGACCCCGACATCATTGTGTGATTCAGGTGGAGCCCTGTGGAAACAGCGTCCAACCACGCCACCACGCCGCCGTTGAATCACAAGAAATTTCACAGGCTCCCCACAACTCACACCGTTGTAGTTCCCCGTCGCTCGTTGGGTTTCACAGAGTTATGCACAGTTCCCACAGCGGTTAAGAGTGTTAATCCTTTAATTAATTCATTGGTGGGGGAGATAACCCTTGGGACTCGGGCACACAGTGGCTGTGCCAGTATTAACCTCCCGGAGCAACTTTCATATCGACAGGGGTGGGCATGAAGTTCCAAGTCAATCGTGACGTCTTCAGCGAGGCCGTTTCCTTTGCCGTCAAGCTTCTTCCCCAGCGCACGACACTCCCGATTCTGAGTGGCGTGCTCATCGAGACGATCGACACCGGGCTGAAACTCTCGTCATTCGACTACGAGGTGTCCGCCCAGACCGAGATCGCAGCCGACATCGAGGAGCCGGGCAAGATCCTGGTCTCCGGTCGACTGCTCGCCGACATCGCCAGCCGGCTGCCGAACGCCCCGGTGCAGTTCTCCACCGTCGAGGGTCGGATCACCGTCAACTGCGGCAGCGCCACCTTCACACTCCTGAGCATGCCGGTGGAGGAATATCCCACTCTTCCTCAGATCTCGGAGCAGACTGGCCTGCTGCCGGCGGATGCCTTCGCCACCGCGGTGTCCCAGGTGGCCGTCGCCGCGTCCCGCGACGATGTGACTCCGGTGATCACCGGGGTGCAGCTCGAGGTGTCGAACAACAGCCTCACGCTCGTCGCGACCGATAGATACCGGGTCGCCGTGCGCGAGATCGAGTGGGACTCCGGCGACGTCGCCAACACCGAGACGCTGACGGCCCTGGTTCCGGCCCGCACGCTGCAGGAGATCGGCAAGACCTTCGGCCACAGCGGCACGATCTCGGTGGCCATCACGAGCACCGACGACCGGGAGCTGATCGCGTTCCGCGCCGATCGCAAAACCGTGACTTCTCTGCTCATCAAGGGGAACTTCCCTCCGGTCAAGCGCCTTTTTCCCGAGACCGTCGACAACTACGCGGTGATCAACACGGCGGAGCTCATCGAGGCGGTGCGTCGTGTCTCGCTCGTGCTCGAGCGTGAGGCCGCCCTGCGCTTCACCTTCACGATCGACGGCGTGACCCTGGAGGCCATCGGTTCCGAGCAGGCCCAGGCGTCCGAGACCATCGATGCTCACCTGAACGGCGGCGACACCGTCGTGTCGCTCAAGCCGGCCTTCCTGCTCGACGGCCTCGGCGCCGTGCACTCGGAATTCGTGCGGATTTCGTTCACCAAGACCGAGAATCCCAACAAGCCGGGCCCCGTGCTCATCACCAGCCAGTCCTCCAAGGACCAGCCGGGGGCCGACAACTACAAGTACCTCCTGCAGCCCAACCTGCTGCTTCGCTAGTCAGATCGAAAGAAGAGCACCATGCACATCGGCCTCGTTGGTCTCGGAAAAATGGGAAACAACATGCGTGAGCGCCTGCGTGCTCACGACATCGAGGTCACCGGCTTCGATCGCAATCCGGCCGTCTCCGACGTGTCGAGCGTCGAGGAACTCGTCAAGGCGCTTCCCACCCCGCGAATCGTGTGGATCATGGTGCCAGCCGGAGAGATCACGACCGCCGTGGTCACCGAACTCTCCGGACTCCTCGAGCAGGGCGACCTCATCATCGATGGCGGCAATTCTCGCTTCACCGAGGACTTCAAGCACTCCGCGCTGGTCGCCGACAAGGGGATCGAATACGTGGATGCGGGAGTCTCCGGCGGAGTCTGGGGCCTGGCCAACGGCTATGGGCTCATGGTGGGTGGCCACAAGAAGAACATCGATCTGGCCATGCCGATCTTCGATGCGCTTCGCCCAGAGGGCCCCCGCGAGGAGGGTTTCGTGCACGCCGGCGAAATCGGAGCCGGCCACTACGCCAAGATGGTGCACAACGGCATCGAGTACGCCCTGATGCAGGCCTACGCCGAGGGTTACGAGCTCCTCGACAAGCGCGACGACATCATCAAGGACGTCACGGGCACATTCAAGGCCTGGCAGCGCGGCACCGTGGTGCGCTCCTGGCTGCTCGAACTTCTCGTGCGCGCTCTCGAGCAGGACCCCGAATTCAAGGACATCGAGGGCTACGTCGAAGACTCCGGCGAGGGCCGCTGGACCATCGAGGAGGCTCTTGCCAACGCCGTGCCGGTGCCCACGATCAGTGCCTCGATCTTCGCCCGGTTCGTGTCGCGCCAGCCGGAGGGATCCCCGGCGATGAAGGCCGTTGCCGCGCTGCGCAACCAGTTCGGCGGGCACTCGGTCAAAGCTGTCGACTAGTCCCGTGACAGCGTGATCGTCACCCACCTCAGCCTCACCGACTTTCGTAATTACACGACCGCCGAGGTCGCCCTGGTCGCCGGCGCGAACCTCTTCGTCGGTAGCAACGGGCAGGGCAAGACCAATCTGGTGGAGTCGCTCGCCTACCTGAGCACCCTCGGCTCGCATCGCGTCTCGGTGGACCACGCCATGATCCGCCAGGGAGCAGACGCCGCGATCATTCGCGCTCGTCTCGAGAACGGCGAACGACAGATTCTCGCCGAGGTGCAGATCAACCGCTCGTCGGCGAATCGCGCACAGATCAATCGTTCCGTGATCAAGACGCGGGATCTACCGAGGTACTTCTCCAGCGTGCTGTTTGCCCCGGAGGACCTCGCGCTGATTCGGGGCGAGCCATCGGGTCGCCGCCGCTTCCTGGATGAGCTGCTCGTGCTGCGCTCGCCCCGCCTCTCCGGAGTCATCGCCGACTACGACAGGGTGGTGCGACAACGCAACACGCTCCTCAAGTCGGCCAGGGCATCCGGGGTCAAGGGCACCCAGCTCAGTACCCTCGACATCTGGGACGATCGCCTCGTGGACCTCGGATCACAACTCATCGAGGCGCGGAGCGCACTCATCACGGAACTCCAGCCGGAGGTGACCGCGGCCTACACCGCCGTCGCCGGCGAGGATCACCATGCAACGCTCGCGAGCCAGCTGAGCATCTTCAGCGGCGGGTCCGAGGCCGACGACTCGCAGGGAGCGGCGCTGAGGCGGGACATCATCACCGCCGAGGAGGCGTCGGTTGCCTTCCGGGAGTCGCTGGGCAGGCTTCGGCGCAGCGAACTCGACCGCGCGATCACCCTCGTCGGCCCGCACCGGGACGATCTGGTGCTCGAGCTCAACGGGCTGCCGGCCCGCGGCTACGCGAGCCACGGAGAATCCTGGTCGTTCGCCCTCGCCCTCAAGCTGGCCTCGGCGAACATTCTCGGCCGGGAATCTAATACGGGCGACCCGGTGCTCATGCTCGACGACGTGTTCGCCGAACTCGACGAATCCCGTCGACTGAGACTCGCCGCCGCCGTCGGCGACTTCGAACAGGTCTTGATCACCGCGGCCGTACTCGACGATGTCCCGCCGGCGCTCACGGGCAACACGGTGCACATCGCGCGCGGAACCATCCTGGAGAGCGCGCCGTGACCGACGACAACGAGCCGAGCGAGTCCACGGCGGTCTATCTGCGCTTCCGGCGAGTCTTCGGCGACGGCTCGTCGAGATCAAGTGACGCCCGCAAGCGCGCCACGAGGGAGCCGGGATCGAGCGTTCCGTTCGGCGCCGGCCGCGATCCGGAGGGCCTCGGCTCGATCGTGGACGCGCTGACTTCGCGGCTCGGCTGGAGCTCGCCGCTCGCGCGGTCGGAGCTGCTCTCCTCCTGGGCGCAGATCGCCGGCGACGAGACCTCGGAACACTCGACTCCGGTCGGGATCGAGGAGGGGGTGCTCACCGTGCGCTGCGACTCCACGGGATGGGCGACGCAGCTTCGGCTGATGCGGGTTCAGATCATGACGCAGATCAGCGTGCGCTATCCGGATGCCGGCATCGACTCAATCCGTTTTGAAGGGCCGGGTGCCCCCTCCTGGAAAAGAGGCCCCAGATCAATTCCAGGGCGCGGTCCGCGCGATACTTACGGCTAACTAGGCAAAATAGGTCGCCGCACCGAAATAAAGTCCCCAGACGGGCGTTTTCGGGCCTGTACCCCGTTCGTATTTGGTAGAATTGCAGGGTCGTCATGACAGCTTCCTTCTGGGAACCCCGGTCGCGAACGGCTCATCGATCCACCCGGCAGGAGACCAATTCCACATGGCAGCAAACCGCTCGAATTCCGAATCTGAAGACAACTACGGCGCAGATCAGATCCAGGTCCTCGAGGGACTCGAAGCGGTGCGCAAACGGCCTGGCATGTACATCGGATCGACCGGCCCGCGTGGACTCCATCACCTCGTCTACGAAGTCGTGGACAACTCGGTGGACGAGGCCCTCGCCGGCTTCTGCGACACCATCCTCGTCACGCTGCTGAAGAGCGGTGGCGTGCGCGTCATCGACAACGGCCGCGGCATCCCGGTCGACCTCAACAAGTCGGAGAACAAGTCCAGCGTCGAGGTGGTCATGACCATCCTGCACGCCGGCGGCAAGTTCGGTGGCGGCGGCTATTCCGTCTCCGGCGGCCTGCACGGCGTGGGCATCTCCGTCGTGAACGCCCTCTCCTCTCGCATGGACACCGAGGTCCGGCGTCAGGGTGCGGTCTGGCGGATGAGCTTCACCAACGGTGTTCCCGACGCGCCCCTCGCCAAGGGCGAGGCATCGGAGGAGCACGGCACCACTCAGACCTTCTGGCCCAGCCCGGAGACCTTCGAAACCGTCGAGTTCGACTTCGAGACGCTTCGCGCGCGCTTCCAGCAGATGGCCTTCCTCAACAAGGGTCTCTCGATCACCCTCACCGACGAGCGAGAGGGCGCCGATGAGACCGGCGAGAACACCGGCGAGCCGGTCAGCGTCACCTACCTCTACGAGAACGGCCTCGTCGACTACGTCGAGTACCTCAACTCGTCGAAGAAGGTCGAGGTCGTGCACCCGGAGATAATCTCCTTCGAGTGGGAGGACAAGGAACTCAAGATCGCGCTCGAGGTGGCGATGCAGTGGACCACCTCCTACCAGGAGAGCGTGCACACCTACGCGAACACGATCAACACCCACGAGGGTGGAACCCACGAAGAGGGTTTCCGGGCCGCGCTCACCACGCTCGTGAATAAGTACGCGCGGGAGAAGGGGATCATCAAGGAGAAGGATGAGAACCTCACGGGCGACGATGTGCGCGAGGGGCTGACGGCAGTCATCTCGATCAAGCTCGCCGAACCGCAGTTCGAGGGCCAGACCAAGACCAAACTCGGCAACACCATCGCGAAGTCGTTCGTGCAGCGCATCACCGGCGACCAGCTCGGCGACTGGTTCGACCGCAACCCGACCCAGGCGCGCGACGTGATCCGCAAGGCCATCCAGGCATCCGCGGCCCGCCTCGCTGCCCGCAAGGCGCGCGAGCAGACCCGCCGCAAGGGCCTGCTCGAGTCCGGTGGCATGCCGGGCAAGCTGCGCGACTGCTCGAGCAACGACCCGAGCCTGTCCGAGATCTTCATGGTCGAGGGCGACTCGGCCGGCGGCTCGGCCGTGCAGGGGCGCAACCCGGAATTCCAGGCGATCCTTCCGCTGCGCGGCAAGATCCTCAACGTGGAGAAGGCGCGCCTCGATCGCGCCCTCGCCAACAACGAGGTGCAGGCCATGATCACGGCGTTCGGCGCCGGGGTCGGCGAGGACTTCAACCCGGAGAAGGCCCGCTACCACAAGATCGTGCTGATGGCGGATGCCGATGTCGATGGCCAGCACATCACGACCCTGCTGCTGACCCTGTTGTTCCGGTACATGCGTCCCCTCATCGACCTGGGGTATGTGTACCTGGCCCAGCCCCCGCTCTACCGCCTCAAGTGGAGCAATTCGCCGCACGAGTACGTCTACAGCGATCGGGAGAAGGATGCCCTGCTCGCGGCGGGCGCCGCGGCCGGCAAGCGCATGCCCAAGGAGAGCGGAGTGCAGCGCTACAAGGGACTCGGCGAGATGGACTACAAGGAACTGTGGGAGACGACCATGGATCCGGTGACCCGCACCCTGCTGCAGGTCACCCTGGATGACGCCGCCGCCGCCGACGCGATCTTCGACACCCTGATGGGCGAGAACGTCGAACTGCGACGCAACTTCATCCAGAAGAACGCCAAAGACGTGCGCTTCCTCGACATCTAGTCAGCAGGCCGCCCGCGGCCGAATCGAAAACTTCCCCACGGCACACCACAGACTGGAATTCAATGGCTGACGTAACACCCCCGGACGGCGCCGAGCCGCAGATCGCCGGCAAGGAGATCGACCTCACTCACGACAAGGTCACCCAGGTAGACCTGCAACTCGAGATGCAGCGCTCGTACCTCGATTACGCGATGAGCGTCATCGTGGGTCGCGCGCTCCCCGAGGTGCGGGACGGCCTCAAGCCCGTCCACCGTCGCGTGATCTACGCGATGTACGACGGGGGTTACCGCCCGGACAAGGGATTCTCCAAGTGCACCCGCGTCATCGGCGACGTCATGGGACAGTTCCACCCGCACGGTGACTCCTCGGTCTACGACGCGCTCGTGCGCCTCGTGCAGCCCTGGAGCCTGCGCTACCCACTCGCTCTCGGTCAGGGCAACTTCGGTTCGCCCGGCAACGACGGAGCCGCGGCCCATCGGTACACGGAGACCAAGATGGCTCCGCTCGCCATGGAGATGGTGCGCGACATCGAAGAGGAGACCGTCGACTTCCAGGACAACTACGACGGCCGCACCCAGGAGCCGTTCGTTCTCCCGAGCCGCTTCCCCAACCTCCTGGTCAACGGGTCGGTGGGCATCGCGGTCGGCATGGCCACCAACATCCCGCCGCACAACCTTCGCGAGGTCGGTGAGGCGGCGCTCTGGCACCTGGCCCACCCGGACGCGAGCAAGGAAGAGCTGATCGAGGCGCTCATCCAGCGCATCAAGGGACCGGACTTCCCCACCGGGGCGCAGATCCTCGGGGTCAAGGGCATCCAGGACGCCTACCGAACCGGTCGCGGATCGATCACCATGCGCGCCGTCGTGAACGTGGAGGAGCTGCAGGGTCGCACCTGCCTCGTCGTGACCGAGTTGCCGTACCAGGTGAACCCCGACAACCTCGCGCTCAAGATCGCCGAGCTCGTGAAGGAGGGCAAGATCTCGGGGATCGCGGACATCCGCGACGAGACCTCCGGACGCACCGGCCAGCGCCTCGTGGTCGTGCTCAAGCGCGACGCCGTGGCCAAGGTCGTTCTCAACAACCTCTACAAGCACACCTCGCTGCAGGAGAACTTCGGCGCGAACATGCTGGCCATCGTGGACGGCATCCCGCGCACCCTCGCCATCGACGGGTTCATCACGGCGTGGGCAGCCCACCAGATCGAGGTGATCGTTCGCCGCACGGTGTTCCGGCTGCGCAAGGCCGAGGAGCGGGCGCACATTCTGCGGGGCTACCTCAAGGCCCTCGACGCCCTGGATGAGGTGATCGCGCTGATCCGTCGGTCGGCCACGGCCGAGGACGCGCGGGACGGGCTGATGGCCCTGCTCGACGTGGACGAACTGCAGGCCAACGCGATCCTCAGCATGCAGCTGCGCCGACTGGCCGCCCTCGAGCGCCAGAAGATCATGGACGACGCCGACGAGCTCGAGCGCCAGATCGCGGAATACAACGCGATCCTCGCCGACCCGCAGCGCCAGCGCGACATCGTCACCGAGGAGCTCACCGAGCTCGTCGCCAAGTACGGCGACGACCGCCGCACCGAGATCATGCTCGGCTTCGACGGCGACATGAACGTGGAAGACCTGATTCCCGAGGAGGAGATGGTCGTCACCGTCACCCGCGGCGGATACATCAAGCGCACCCGCAGCGACAACTACCGCACCCAGCACCGGGGCGGCAAGGGAGTCAAGGGCGCGCAGCTGCGGGCGGATGACGTGGTGGAGCACTTCTTCGTCACCACCACCCACCACTGGCTGTTGTTCTTCACGAACAAGGGGCGGGTCTACCGCGCCAAGGCCTACGAGGTGCAGGAGGGCGGTCGCGACACGAAGGGCCAGCACGTGGCCAACCTGCTCGCGCTGCAGCCGGACGAGGAGATTGCCCAGATCCTCGACATCCGCGACTACGAGGTTGCCAAGTACCTGGCCCTCGCCACCCGCGGCGGACTCGTGAAGAAGACCCTACTCTCCGAGTACGACACGAACCGCACCGGCGGCATCATCGCGATCAACCTGCGCGACGAGGACGAACTGGTCAGCGCGATGCTCGTGGAGGAGGACTCGGATCTCCTGCTCGTGTCACGCAAGGGGATGTCGATTCGGTTCACGGCATCCGATGAGGCCCTGCGTCCGATGGGACGCGCGACCTCCGGAGTGATCGGCATGCACTTCCGTGACGACGACACTCTTCTCGACGCGTCGGTGGTGAGCGACGACGGCTTCGTCTTCGTGGTCACGGAGGGCGGCTTCGCCAAGCGCACGGCAGTCGACCAGTACCGCCTGCAGGGTCGGGGTGGACTCGGCATCAAGGTGGCCAAGCTGCAGGAGGCCCGGGGCGACCTGGCCGGGGCGCTCATCGTGGAAGAGGACGACGAGGTTCTGGTGGTTCTTGCCAGTGGCAAGGTGGTACGCTCGTCTGTCGCCGAGGTGCCGGCCAAGGGTCGTGACACCATGGGAGTAGTGTTCGCACGTTTCGCGGACGACGACAGGATCATCGCAGTCGCGAAAAATAGTGAACGTAATCTGGATGTCGACGAGACGGAGCCCTCTGAAGAGGATCCGGCGGGAGATGTGCAGACCGGAAAGGACGAAACAGTAGATGAGTAGCGTCGCCGAAAAACTCCAGAAGAAGTCGCAGCGTGCTTCCGCGACCAAGCAGGTTCGCCTCAAGCTCGTGTACATCGACTTCTGGTCGGCGGTGAAGCTCTCCTTCCTGGTGGCGGTGTCACTGGGGATCGTGCTCGTCGTTGCAAGCATGCTCATCTGGGTGGTGCTCAACACCACGGGCGTCTTCGGCAAGATCGACTCGCTGCTGACCGACATCCTGAACCAGCCCTTCAGCGTGGCTCAGACGTTCTCACTGCCGCAGGTGGCGGTGTTCTCGCTTATCGTGGCGATTCTCAACACGGTTGTCGGTACCGCCCTCGGTGCCATCACCGCCGTGTTGTACAACTTCACGGTGCGCATCACCGGGGGTCTGCTCGTCGGTTTCACCAACAACTGATTCGTCTGAATCGGGTGGGAACACACTCGATTTACCGAATCTCGGCAGGTGCGATACTCTCGTATCTGCCCACGGGGATATAGCTCAGGCGGTTAGAGCGCTTCGCTGATAACGAAGAGGTCCCAGGTTCAAGTCCTGGTATCCCCACGTGTGGCCCACGGGGACGTAGCTCAATTGGCAGAGCACCGCCTTTGCAAGGCGGGGGTTAGGGGTTCGATTCCCCTCGTCTCCACATCAGCCCGTGTCACGGCACGGATCAGACGCTCACACGGGCCCGCCCGACTCCGAGATGGCGCGCGATGCCGCCCAGGGCCCGGGCCATTCGAGACGGCAGGGAATCGGGCTCGGGGATCTGCACCGGACGCACCCGGCCGTTGTGCAACGCGGTGAACAGCCAGCCGTGCCCGGTGCGCACCGCCACGAGTGTCTGGCGCGACAACCGGCCCTTCGGCAGGGCGGTTCGCCACGGCATCAGCACCGAGGCGTTCGCGTAGATCAGCGCGGTGTCTGGCCCGAGGTGCCTGATCGACTCGATCTGTCCGACGAGCCTGGACCCGGCGAGAACGCCACGAAACAGCGTGTCGTGGGCGGCCTGCATGGGCGCCCGGCCGACCGCGCGGGTGCCGTCGTATGAGACGTAGTCCGAGTCCTCGGTGAAGCACGCTCCGTACGCCGCGGCGTCGTTGTCACCCCATGCCGTGAGGAGTCGGTCGAAGAGTCGGCAGATGTCGTCGTCGTGGGCCATGGTTCTGTTCCCTTCCAGGATCGGTCCCCCGACACTAGCATGTAATTAGTTTATCTAACTACACACCGAAGCCCGGCACCGAGATGCGTTCGGCGTGCTCCTCGAGAAGACGCCGCGATCGGTCGAGAAAGTCCAGGATGGTCGCCCGCTCGGCGGCAGTGTACTGGCCGACCAGCCCGGCCCCCTGCTCCCCGACCGGACCGTAGACCTCCCGGATCACGGCCGTCGCCGCCGCGGTCAGTTCGATGGTCGCCCGGCGACGATCCGTCGCATCCGGCACCCGCGTGACGTAGCCGGCCCGGGTGAGTCTCTGGATGGCTATGGTCGTGGAGGCGGGCGTCATCCTCAACCCCACGGCAAGGTCACCGGGGCTCAGCGGACCGCGCGAGTCCAGGAGGCTCACCAGGGCGAGGTCGGTGCGGTTGACTGCTAGTCGAACGGCGGCCGCCTGGTCATAGGCGTCCGTGGCGATCTGGAGTTCCGCCATGGCCCTCATCACCTCGCGCACGTCGTTGGCGTGTTCGTCCGTCACGAGGTCCTCCGGTCTGGCCGCACATGTGTTGAGAAACACTAAGCACCATATCGGGCTGTGCCACACTCGGAGGACCAACAACGTCGTTGCTGTGCGGGAGACCGCTCGCCACACTCGAAGGGCCGCGTCATGACGAGCGATGCAGCAACTCTGCGTTTTCTGGGGGCAACCCAGACGGTCACCGGATCCCGGTATCTCGTGTCGGTGGGCGGTGCGAGTGTTCTGGTGGATTGCGGGATGTTCCAGGGCTACAAGCAATTGCGGGATCGCAACAGGCTCCCCTTCCCCGTCGATCCGGCCTCGATCGACGCGGTGGTGCTCACCCATGCGCACCTCGACCACTCCGGGTACCTACCGGCGCTCGTTCGCGACGGGTTCGCCGGACCGATCTACGCGACCTCCGGCACGGCGGAACTCTGTTCCCTCGTGCTGGTCGACAGCGGGCACCTTCTCGAGGAGGAGGCGCGATACGCTCAGAGGCGCGGGTCCTCGAAGCATCACCCTCCTCGGCCCATCTACACGGTGAAGGATGCCGAGCGGGCACTCGAGTCCTTCCGGGTCACGCCGTTCGACCAGGAATTCGCGATCGCCGACCGGCTGAGCGCGACCCTCGTGCCGGCCGGCCACATCCTGGGCGCGGCCCAGGTGGCCCTCGACGCGGGCGGCGCCCGGGTGCACTTCACGGGCGACCTCGGGCGCAGGAGCGACCCGCTCATGCGCGAACCTCGCGCCCTAGGTGCTGTCGACGTGCTGGTCACCGAGTCCACCTATGGCGATCGCGACCATCCGCCGGTGGATCCCGAGGCCCAGCTCGGCGAGATCGTGACCCGAGTGGCGAGCCGGGGCGGCGTCGTGCTCATCCCGTCATTCGCCGTCGGTCGGGCGGAGAGCCTGCTGCTGCACCTCTCGCGGCTGCGCGCGAAGGGGGCGATCCCCGACATCCCGATCTATCTCAACAGTCCGATGGCGGTCGACGCGTCGCTGATCTACCAGCGGCACGAGGACGAGCACCGGGTGTCGCCCGCCGAGTTCGACGCGATGTATTCGATCGCGAGGCTCGTGCAAACCGTCGACGATTCGAAGCTGCTCAACCTGCGGGGTGGGCCGATGATCATCATCTCGGCGAGCGGAATGCTCACCGGCGGGAGGATCCTGCACCACATCGCGGCCTACGGCTCGGATGCCAAGAACGCCATCGTGCTAAGCGGGTTCCAGGCGGGCGGCACGCGTGGGGCCGCACTCGCTCGCGGCGAGACCACGCTGCGCATCTTCGGACAGGATGTTCCCATTCTGGCGGAGGTAGTGCAGGTGGAGAGCCTGTCGGCTCACGCCGACCGCGGCGAACTCATCGACTGGATGCGCACCGCACCGCGCGCGCCATCGATGACCTACATCACCCACGGCGAACCGGATGCCGCCGACGAACTGCGCGCGCGCATCAAGCGCACCCTCGGCTGGCCGGCCAGGGTGCCGGAATACCTGGAGACGGTGAGTCTCGCAGAGCCCCGCTGAAGTGCCTAGGTCGTCGCCGGCGTGGGAGGTGCGGGCAGCGGCTCGTCGGAGTCGTCGGTGACCCAGAGCTCGTCGTCGGCCCGAAGCGTCTGCCACGCGGCGTAGGCGACCCCTGCGAGGGCGACCAGCCCGACCCCGATCAGGATGTAGCGGCCGGGACCCGTGTGCCTCGCCGGCGCGACGACCGTCTTCGAGGTGAACTGGGTACCAAGCTTGCCCGCCCGGCTGAGGGCCTCGCGCACGCGCGGGTCCTTCGCCACCTCGAGCACCGCGATCGCGGACGCGAGGGCGGAGGAGACGGACGGAAGAACGTCACGGGCGAACTTGTCTTTTGCGGTGTCCGCTACGGAACGCCCGGCGGCGACGCCGGACGCCAGCACGGGACGCACACTGTGGTCGATCGCGTCCTTGACGCGAGGGGCCACCTCTTCGCGGCCCACCTGGGCGGCCTGTCGGCTCGCTTCCCGGACTACCCGCGACGCGTTCTCGAGCACGTCCTTCTGGTCATCCCACAGGTCGGATGCCGCCTCCCGCAAACGCTTGAGTTCTTTTTCGCGCTTTCGTGACAGTGCCATTAGGAACCTCCTGTTGTAGGGCGGAGAATTGATCCATCCTCCCATGTTCGGCTCACGCAACAAACCCCGTTGACTGAGTGAAGCCTGAGCACTAGGGGATGCTGTGAAAGAATGGTTGCATGTCATCGCACACCCACGTAGCCACCCTCCACACCTCGCTCGGCGACATCAAGGTCAACCTCTTCGGCAACCACGCGCCGAAGACGGTGGCCAACTTCGTCGGCCTCTCCACCGGAGAGATCGAATGGACCCACCCGGGCACCGGCAAGGTCTCGCACGACAAGCTGTACGACGGCGTGGTATTCCACCGCATCATCGACGACTTCATGATCCAGGGCGGCGACCCGCTCGGCCAGGGCACCGGCGGACCGGGCTACAACTTCGACGACGAGATCCACCCG
>NZ_JAYSJZ010000076.1:0-3962 GCF_043726815.1 Lacisediminihabitans sp. | reverse complement strand
TCATCGACGACCCGAAGGCCTTCTCGGTGCTGGCCGCCGCGATCGCCGCCGAGGACGGCGAGCAGGCTCTGATCTTCCGCAAGCACACCAAGTGGACGCCGGGCCGAGAGCTGGGCGAGTCCATCCGCCGCACCCCGCCGGCCGTGGTCGCGGCCGTCGAGTCCGCGCTGGCGACCCTAAACGCGGAGCGCCACTGATGGACGGCAGGCTGGCTTCGCCCGGGCGCGACGCCGACTTCCCGGAGGTGCGCTGGCACGGTCACTGGATCGCCCCCGACCTGCCCGAGTACCACCCGGCGGCCATCTCGTTCAGCCAAGAGCTGCCGCCTGCCGTCTTCAGCCGCTCGCAGTACCGTCGCGAGTTCACGCTGGATGCGGTGCCGGCGCGCGTTCCGGCGCGCCTCACCGCCGACTCGCGCTACGTGCTCTGGGTCAACGGGGTGGAGGTGGGTCGCGGCCCGGTCCGCTCGCAGCCGCGCCGCCTGCGCTACGACGACTACGACCTCGCTCCGTATCTGCGGGTCGGCGTCAACACCGTCGCGGTTCTCGTGACCTACTACGGCACGGCCAACTCCTTCTGGCAGCCCGCTGTCGCCTCCGGGGTGATGGGACGGGATGCTCTGCTCGTGTTCGAAGCGAAGCTGGGTTCCTCCGACTCCCCTGACCCGGACAGCTCGGATGCGGACGCCTGGCTGGTCTCCGACGACAGCTGGACCGTCACCCGCGCCACAGCCTGGGGCTTGGTGCCGCACGGCGGCTTGGACGGCGTGCCCGTCGAACTGTTCGACGCCCGCGAGCTCAACCTGGCGTGGACGACGGTCGGGTTCGACGCCTCCGGCTGGACGGCCGCCTCGATCGTGAAGGTCAGCCACCAGGGCGGATCCGCCGCGTCCCAGCCTCCGACCGATCCGTACGGCGCGCTCCTGCCGCGCGGCATCGGCGCGCTCGGCGGCGAGACCGCGCTGCCGATCGGCCTGACCACGGGGGCAGTGGCCGCTCCCGGCGACGGGAGCCCCGAGCATCCGGCGGACCGCGTTTTCGCGGCATTGGAGGCCCGCGGGCAGGCGGCGACCGAGACGGCGACTCTGCCCGTGACCGTCTCGAGCGAGCGTGCCACCCTGATCGTCGCCGACTTCGGCCGGATCGTGGCCGGCTTCGTCGAGCTCGAGCTGGACGCTCCGACCGGCACGATCGTCGACCTGCTCTACCAGGAGCTCCCGTTCGACCCCGCCGTCGGTGTGCTCGGCTCGGCTCCCCGCACCGGAGCGCGCTACATCGCGCGCGGCTCGGACGACCGCTTCTCGGGGCTCGAGGTGAACGGGTTGCGCTACGTGAGCCTGCTCATTCACGGCGTCCACGGCTCCGCGGATGCCACGCTCACCGCCCTGCGGATGCGCGAGTACCACTACGCCACCGAGGGCGCCGCGTTCTTCCGGTCCGACGACCCCGAGTTGGATCGGCTGTACACGGCCGGCATCCGCACGGTCGCGATGAACTCCTTCGACTCGTTCACCGACTGCCCGACCCGCGAGCAGCGGGCCTGGGTGGGCGACGGCGTCGTGCACCAGATGGTGCACCTGACCACGAACGAGGACTGGCGCCTCACGCGGAACTACATCGCCCTCGGGGACTCCCCGCGCTCCGACCACATGCTGCCGATGACGGTCGTCGGCGAGATCGAGGCTGGCGGCGGGGTCACCATCCCCGACTGGGCGCTGCACTGGGTGCACGGAGTGCACAACCAGTACCGCCACGACGGTGACCGCGAGCAACTGCTTGCCGTGCTACCGACCGTAGAGAAGGTCCTGCGCTGGTATCTGCCCTACCTGGGACCGAGCGGTGCCATCGAGGATGTGCCGGAGTGGAACCTGGTCGACTGGGCCAGCGTGTTCTCGACCGGCCGCAGCTCGATCCTGACCTCGCTGTGGGCGCGGGCGCTCCGCGAGTTCGCCGAACTCTCGGAGTGGCTCGGCAACGCCGGCAACGCCGCGTGGGCCCGTGGACTGTGGCAGACCGCCCGCGACGGCTTCGAGCAGTTCTGGGACGAGGCCCGCGGCACGTACATCGACCACCTCGTGCACGGCATGCCGCATGCTCCCGCCTCGCAGGCCGCCGGCGCGACCGCCATCGTGTCCGGCCTCGCCCCGCGCGAGCGCTGGTCGCGCATCATCGACGCGATCACCGACCCGGAGACGCTGGTGATCCGCTCCTGGATCGGAGGCGACGACGGCGGCTACGACCTCGTGAAGATTGAGGAGCAGTCCCGCGGCATCCAGCGCATCGATTGGGATGCCGACACCGAGGTCGTGCTCGCCGAGCCGTTTTACAGCTACGTCGTGCACGACGCGGTCGCCGCGGCCGGGCGGGCCGCCGAGTTGCCCGCACTGCTGCGGAGATGGAGCGTGTTCCTGCACGACGGCTACGACACCTTCGGCGAGTGCTGGGGCTGGGGGACGCCGGTGCACGGCTGGAGCTCCACGCCGACCCGCGACCTGGTCTGGTACGTGCTCGGGGTCACCCCGGCAGAGCCCGGCTACACCCGCGCGCGAGTCGCCCCCGTGCCCGGAGCCCTGGGCTCGCTGGCCGGGGCAGTTCCGACACCGCACGGCCTCATCCGGATCTCGGTCGAGGGCACCGCGGTCACCATCGACAGTCCGGTTGCTGTGCTGTTCGTGGATGCCGCGGGCACCGAGACCCCGCTACCCGCGGGCCACCACGAGCTGGCCCTGAGGTGAGCGGGATGGGCACCGTGGAGGCTCACGCCTCGCCGTTCGACCTGACAGGACGCCACGCGTTGGTGACCGGAGCCGCCCGCGGGCTCGGGCGGCAGATCGCGCTCGATCTGGCGCGCGCCGGCGCCGCGGTGGCCGTCGGCGTCCGTGAGCGGGCGTCGGCAGACCGCCTGCTCGAGGAGATCGCGGGGTTCGGTGGCCGAGCGACCGCCGTGGAACTCGACGTGTGCGATCTCGACCGGTCGCGGTCTGCCCTCGACGCGGCCGCGGAGCAGCTCGGGGTGATCGACATCCTGGTCAACAACGCGGGAGGCGGGATCGGCGGACCGGCACTGGAGGTGACCGAGGAGGATTTCGACGCGGTCTGGAGCCTGAACACCAAGTCGACCTTCTTCCTATCGCAGCACGCGGCACGGCGAATGGCCGGTGGCGGAGGAGGAGGGGCGATCATCAACATCGCCTCGCAAGCCGGGCTGGTGGCGCTCCCCGGCGAGTCCTCGTACTGCATCGCGAAGGCCGCCGTGGTCCACATGACCCGCTGCCACGCCGTCGAATGGGGCGACCTCGGCATCCGGGTCAACGCGGTCGCCCCGACGTTCATCGAGACCGACGGCACCGCGGCGGCGCTGAGCGACGCCGCCTTCCGCGCGGACACGATCGAGCGCATCGCCGCGCTGCACCGCATCGGACTCCCTCGCGAGGTCTCGGGCGCCGTGGTCTTCCTGGCGTCGCCCGCCGCGTCGCTCATCACCGGCCAAACGCTTGCCATCGACGGCGGGTGGACCGCGAGGTAGTCGAGACCCCGTCGGGCGCACAGCACCGGGGTGGATGTCGATCCCACTCGCCACCCACCCCGAGACCTGCTTCTGGCCCGGCGATCAGCCCTTGACGGCGCCGCTCGTCAGACCCGCCACGATCTGTCGGTTGAAGAAGATGTAGGCGACGAGCGGGGGGATCGTGATGAGCAGGATGTCCATGAACAGCAGGTTGTAGTAGCTCAGGTTTTGGCCCTGAAACTCGTACAGCGTCTGCTGGACTGTGGCGTTCTCATCACCGGGGAGGAAGTACAGCGGACCCGCGAAGTCGTTGAATACGGCCACCGACTGCACCACGATGACCGTGACGATGACGGGGCGAAGCAGCGGCAGGACGACACCGAAGAACAAGCGGAACGGCCCGGCACCATCCAGCACGGCGGCCTCGTCGAGCTCGCGCGGAATGGTGCCGACGA
>NZ_JAYSJZ010000075.1:0-18461 GCF_043726815.1 Lacisediminihabitans sp. | reverse complement strand
TGACCGGAACACTGGTTGCCGCAAGCGACCTCTCGGGCGTCGTATCCAGTGCGACGGCCGGCTGCACGGCCGCCGGGGTCTTGATCCCGTAATAACCACCGTCCTGCGACTCGGGCAGCCTCGCAGCTACTCGAGTCGCGGGCCACGGCGACAGGCAAATCTTCGCCACTCGAGCTTGAGCAAGGGGAGCCATGAGAGAGACCCGAAGTCTCCGCGATGTTGGCGGCGGTGAGGAGCAGGGCGTGGGAATCATCGAGATTGTCGTCGCCATGCTGCTCCTGGCCCTTCTTCTCCTTTCCTTCGCTCCGGTACTCGTCAACACAATCAAGCTCAGTGCCCGGAATACGACGATCGCCACCGCGACACAGATTGTCAGCCAGCAGATCGAGGCAGCTCGTGCGGTGAGTACACAGTCGTCGACCGCAACGAAGTGCTCAGATATCGCGGGCTTCATTGCGATTACGCCGGCGCCGGTGGTTGACCCCCGAGGGGTCACCCTGCAGCCGGTCTGGACCGCAATCACGTGCCCGTTGATCTACCCCGGCGTCGTGAAGGTGCGTGTGTCGGTGACCCAGCCGGGCTATCCCGCCGCCACCGCTTCCGCGACAACCCTGATTCTGGTGACGGCACCATGACGCAGAAGCGGGCCGCCAGTGGAGGCCGGGAGGCCGGGTTCACACTTGTCGAGCTCATCATTTCAATGCTGCTCACCCTCGTCGTGCTCCTCATCGCCGGCGGAGTGCTCGTGAGCGGGCTGTCGACCCAGCAGACGGTGAAGAGCGTGACGAGCGCCGCAACGGTGGCGCAACAGATCGTCAGGTCGGTACAGTCGGGCGTCCGCAATGCGTCCGCCGTCACTGTGATCAGCAACACGACGACTGGCACGCAACTTCTCATCGCTCGTGTCATCGGAAGCGACCCCGCTTCCACTGCGTCGTCCTGCCAGGCATGGTATTACACCCCCGCAAACGGCGGCGCCGTGTATACGAAGCGAACGACGCCCGCCTCGGTGATCACCCTGCCGAGCGGCGGCCCGCAGGGAGTCTGGACACTTCTGGGCGTCGGGGTAAGCCCCATCGCCGTCACCGGGAATGTCTTCACTGCCCCTGCCGGCTCGCGCGTAGACCTCACCTTCAATGTCGCGGCCGATTCCCATCCCTACGTCAAGATCACGACCACCACTTACACCCCTCAAACACCGACGGTGAGTTCACCATGCTTCTAGCCGATAGATTCCGCGAGGTAGCGAACGAGGAACGCGGGGCCGCCCTGCTCGCGGCAATAGGGCTGACGGCGGTGGCCGCGATCATCGCCGTGACCGTGACCTCGACCTCCCTCTACGCGGTGGGCTATAGCACCTCCATGCGGTCGGGAGTGCAGGCGCAGGCGGCAGCGGAGGCCGGAGTCGACTTCGCGGCGTCCAGCCTCGGGATCCCAGCAGCGGTCTGCCAGTCCCTGTACGCAAGCACGACTGAACCGGTCTTCAGCGTGGCTGTCTCTTACTCGACGCTCTTGACATCTCCGGGTGACATCGACACCTCCTGGGTGAGCGGGTGCCCGACAACCACCGCGGTGCAGCGGCTGAAGCTCGTTTCCACGGGAACGGCGAGTTCACCGGGAGTCGCGGGCAACTCCTCCGGAAACACCCGCAAGGTCGAGGCGATCTACCAGTACACGCTCACCGCACCGCCCTGGCTGACCGCAACCGGGGCATCGATCTACTCGTACTCGCAGACCGACTCCACCGTGAACAATCTCACGCTCACTCAGGCGGGAAACGTCCTGCCGACCATCCAATACCTGTCGGGAAGCGTCGGCTGCACCTCCGGCTCCGTCATCAAGGGGAACGTCATCCTCGGGTCTGGTGGGGCCTCCCTGGCTAGCGGATGCACCATCAACGGCGACCTGTACGCCTCGGGCACGATCAGCCTGCAAAACTCGCGGGTGAACGGCAACGTGAGTGCGTCGACAGGAACGTACCCGTCGGTCGCCCTCAGCAACTCGGCAATCGTCGACGGCAGCGTCTTCGCCGCGGGGCCCGTCAAGATCCAGGGAGCGGTCGGAGGGGGCATCGTCGCGGGACCCACCGGGGGCGGCTCGGTGATTTCCAACGGCGCGACCGTAGGCGGGTCCGTGGTCGTCGCCGGTACCGTCTCGAACGGCGGTGCCGTCACGGGCACCATAACCCAGAACAAGACCGGCATGGTCGCTCCGACGGTGCCCTATGTGCCGGGATGGGTGGATTACCCGTACGCGATCACCGACTGGCCGGGATTCACAGAAACGACCATCTCGGGCAGCAGCTGCAGCGGGTCCGGCTTCACGACCGCCATCACTACGCTGCTCGCGTCCCCGACGCCACACGTGCTGAACGCCGTTTCCTGCGCGCTCGACTTCACCGCCCTGAGCTCGGTGCAGAGCATGAAGAGCGATCTTGTCATTATCGGCAATTCGTTCAAGCTCGGTGGCAACGACTTCGAATCGTCCGACCCGGCCGTCGATCACAAGCTCTGGTTCATCATTCCGGACCGTGGCGTCACCAACAACCACGTGCCGGACTGCCCCGGCGGCGGCGACTTCAAGATGACCAACAACGTCGACATCGGCGTCCACGTCGCCGCCCTGATCTATTCGCCCTGCGCAATCACCAACTCGGCCGATGTCTGGCGCGGCCAGATCTATTCGAGTTCCACCAAGACCGCCAATGCCTTCACGCTCAACTATGTCCCGATCGGGATTCCCGGGGTGGACTTCTTCAAGGGGACCAACGCCGGGGAGACACCCACCCCGCCGATCGCCACCGTGGGATCGCGCACGTCAATTCGGACCCTTGCAGGTTAGCGTGGCGGTCTTCGTCGGCGTCTTCGGCGCACTCATCGGCTCCTTCCTCAACGTGGTGGCGTATCGAGTTCCGCTCAGGCTCTCCATCGTGTCGCCGCCGAGCGCGTGCCCGCACTGCGCCGCCCCAATCCGTGGCTACGACAACATCCCCGTGATCTCGTGGATGGTGTTACGCGGCAAGTGCCGCGACTGCCGGGCGCCCATTTCGGCGCGCTACCCGCTTGTCGAGGCGGGCACCGCGGCGTTCTTCACCGTCGTTGCGCTCTGGTTCTGGCCGAATGTCGTCGCCGCCGGATCCGTGAGCACCACGGCCGCCATCGCTGCCGGTCTCGCGTTCGCCGCGTTTCTCTACCTCGCGGCGGTGAGCGTGGCGCTCGCCCTCATCGACATCGACACCCACACCCTGCCCAACCGCATTGTGCTTCCGAGTTACCTGGTCGGCATCGCCCTGCTGGGTACAGCGGCACTTCTGGGCTCCGACGTCGGTGCCCTCATTCGCGCCGGTATCGGGTCGGCCGCCCTCTTCCTGGCCTACGCGGCCATGGCGTTCGCGTATCCAGGCGGAATGGGATTCGGCGACGTCAAGCTTGCCGGGGCGCTCGGGCTTTTTCTCGGCTACCTCGGCTGGGGCCAGCTCGTCGTCGGTGCGTTCGGCGCATTCATCATCGGAGGGCTGTTCGCACTGGGCCTCGTGATCTTCCGTCGAGCGAATCGTAAGACCGGGATTCCGTTCGGGCCGTGGATGCTCGCCGGCGCTTGGCTCGGCGCGCTTGTCGGTGCGCCGATATCGCTCGGTTATCTGGCATTATTCGGATTGGCGTAGCCCGCAGCAGCGGGCGGGGGAAGTGGGGCAAGAATGTCAAGCAGCGTGGTTGGGGTGGACATCGGAAGTACGTCGGTGCGTGCCGTCGAGGTGAGCGCGTCTAAGTCGAAGCCGACTCTGGTTCGTTTTCTCGAGATTCCTCTGCCCGAGGGGGCCGTGAGCCGCGGCGAGGTGATCGAACCGCACACCGTCGGGGCCGTCATCAAGCGAATCTGGTCGACCGGGGGGTTCAAGAGCAAGAACGTGGTGCTCGGCATGGGCAACCAGCGCGTGCTCGCCCGTGACCTCACGGTTCCCAAGGCCTCGCTCGCACACATTCGCGAGGCTCTTCCGTTCCAGGTACAGGACATGTTGCCCGTGCCCGTCGCCGATGCGCTGCTCGACTTCTACCCCATCTCCGAGTCGATGACCGAGAACGGCCCGGTCGCGCACGGTCTGCTCATCGCCGCCATCAAGGACGCCGTGCTCGGAAACGTGAGGGCCGTGCAACAGGCCGGCCTCAACCCGCTGGACGTGGACCTCATTCCCTTCGCGCTGAGCCGGGTTCTCATCTCCCGCCCCAAGTTGAAGGGCACAATCGTGTTGATCGACGTGGGTGCGAACGCGGCCAGCGTGGTGATCGCCGTCGACGGGGTGCCCCAGTTCGTGCGGATCATTCCGGCGGGTGGGAATGACCTGACGCAGGCGCTCACCGTCCGGCTCGAGATCGACGCTGCCGAGGCCGAAGCCCTGAAGAGGCGACTCGGCCTCGCTGCCCAGGTGGCGACGATTCAGGAGCGCAGCGCGGTCGAGATCATCTACGAGGTGACCGGCGAACTGCTGGGAAGCCTCAGAAACACGATCAACTACTTCATGAATCTTCGACCGCAGGAACCGATCAGTACGATCCTGCTCACCGGCGGGGGAGCGCAGCTCGTGGGGTTCCCGCAAGCGCTGGCCGAAATGACGAAGCTTCCTGTCGTCGAGGCCGACCCGTTCGCCACGATCGCGGTGGGCCGCGCTGTCAACAAGGACGAATTGCATCGGAGTGGCGCCTCGCTGACCGTCGCGCTCGGACTCGCACTGGGAGGCATGGCATGAGCGGCACGGCAAAGTCCCAGGCTCTCGAAGTCGGCGGGGAGGCCCGGGCAGACCTGTTGCCGCCGGAGCTCCGGCAGCAGCGCAAGGCCCTCGCGATGCGTCACCGCCTCTGGGCGGCCACCGCGGTGCTGGTGGTTCTGGTGATCCTGGGCACGGGGCTTGCCGCCTTCCAGGCATTCCAGATGCAGTTGAGCCTCGCCTCGGAACAACAGACGACGGCGACTCTCCTGGCGCAACAGAGCAAGTACATCAAGGTGCGGGCCGTGCAGGACGAGGTGGGAATGGTGCAGGCGGCCCAGGAAGTCGGCACATCGACCGAGATCGACTGGCAGGCGTATCTCAACCAGGTGCAGGCGACCCTGCCGGCGAACGTGACGCTGACGTCGGTGACGATCGAGGCGGGCACACCGCTCCAGTCCTTCACCCAGTCGGCGGTTCCTCTGCAGGGTTCTCGCGTCGCGACACTGAGTTTCGTGGCCATGAGCGAGACCCTTCCCGAGGTCCCCGCCTGGCTGGACTCGCTCACCACCCTTCCCGGGTACACGGATGCCTCCCCCGGCAACGTCACTCGCGAGGGCGACGCGGGGGCCTACACCGTCAACATCACGATGCACATCAGCGAGGCCGCCTTCACAAAGCGCTTTGCAGCGAAGGGGAAGTGACGTGGACAGGAACAGGCTCTGGATCATCGGAACGGTCGCCGTGATGCTCGTCGTCGTGGTGGCAGGCTGGTTTCTCGGCATCCAGCCCCAGCTGAACGCCGCGAGCGCCGCGAGCGAAAACCTTACGACAGTCAAGTCGCAGAACGCCGCGAGCGAGCGCCAGCTCGTCGCGCTGAAGAGCGACTTCAAGGGAATGGGCGAACTGACGGATAAGGTCACGTCCCTGCGAAAGTCGGTTCCGTCGAGCGCGCAGCTATCGACGTTTGTGACCGAAATCGACTCGCTGTCGAGCCAGTATGGGGTGGCGGTGAAGACGATCGCGGTGTCCGATGCGAAGGCGTACACGCCGCCCGTGGCCGCAGCCGTGGCTCCGGCTCCCGGAGCGACGCCGAGTCCAACGCCGTCTCCCTCGGCGAGCGCCGCCCCCGTGGTCGTCGCTCCGGTGGCTCCCGCGGCGCCGGCGCTCGTGACGAACCCGAAGATCACCGCGGCGAATTTCATCGCGATTCCGATCGATGTGGCGATCAGCGGGCCGTACTCGAACGTACTCAACTTCGTCAAAGGCCTGCAGAACGGCCAGCGGCTCTTCCTCGTGACGAACCTGACGACCGCGCCTCCGTCGACCAAAACCGATCAGGCTGGGGCGGTGGAGGCGACCGTGAAGGGGCTCGTCTACGTCCTTCTCGCGCAGGGAACCAGCACGGCGGGCACCAAATAGCACGGGCATTGCTAGGCTGACGTGACCGTTAGGGATGGCCTAGGGGCCCGTAAGGAGCGACACCATGAGCAACGAGACACCGGCGCCCGAGGGCGTTGAAAACCGGCACGTCGCTGCACCGGACGAAGAAATCGTCGTTCCGGAGGAGGATGTCGTGCAGGAAGACACGATCGACCCGCAGCCCGAGCCACTCGTGGAGCCCGTGCGCGCCACGAGCCACGTGAGCGAGGTGCCAGCGGCGGTTGTCGCCGAGCCCGTCGCCGCGGAGCCCGTCACCGAGGTCGCGCCCGAGCCGACCACGGTCGTCGCGACGCCGCCGGCCCAGACCATCTACGTGACCGCTCCGGTCGAGCCGCGCAAGAAGGGCAACCGCGGCTTCGGCGTGCTCATCGGGCTGCTGTCCACCGTGATCTTCGCTGCGCTGTACGCGCTCGTCGTCGCGCTCATCGAGACCGCGCGCACCGGGGTGTCGTCGTTCAACTTCCTCGGCGCGATCGAGTTCTACGTGCCGGCGCTGTTCTTCCTGCTCGGGTTCATCATCCTGGCCCTGCTCGCCAACCGCGCCAACTGGTGGGCCTACATCCTGGGCAGCCTCTTCGTGGGGCTCCTCGTCTACTTCGGCACCGTCGGCACCGGCCTACTGGTGGGCGGCATCGTGCTGGAGACGCCGTCCGGCGCCACCCGCCTCTTCGGCCAGGCCCTCACGAACCCGCTCGTGATCGCCGCGGCGCTGCTCGCCCGCGAGGTCACCCTCTGGGCGGGGGCGGGCATCAGCGCCCGCGGACGCCGCGTGAAGGTGCGCAACGTCGAGTCGCGGGCGGCGTTCGACCGCGAGGCGGCCGAGCGACGCGCGGAGTACGACGCAGCGAACGGCACACGCGACTACGCCTAGTCCAGCGGCATGGCAGTAGACCGCCGGTACGCGAGCATCGTCGCGATCTTCGCGAGCGTGCTGTTCGCGGCGCTGGCGATCGCCGCGAGCGGCCTGATCAGTCTCTTCGCCGACCGCGAGGTGCTCACCGAGACGGATGCCGGCCCGCTCGTGGCGCCCATCATGTTCGTGGTCGCGACGGCGGCGCTCTTCGCGCAGCTGGTCGCGGCCGCGACGAACCCCCGGCGCCGGGGGATCGGTGTCGCCCGGGCGCTGGTGATCGGCGCGGTGGTCTACCTCGCCTTTCTCGTGTCCGGCGCCACCATCTACGCGCTCGGGTCCGGCCGGCCGCTGCGCGGCATCCTGTTCCTCGCCTCGAACGCGGTCGGCCCGTTCGCGGTCGCGGTCGGCCTGCTGGCGGCGCTCGTCGCGCTGCTCTACCTCGTCCTCATGTCGTACCGTCAGAGCGGCGGCGCCAGTCGAACGCCGCGCTGGCCGTGGGAGGACCGCGACGACCGTGACCGCGAGGAGCGCGACTAGCACTCTCTTATACTGGGTGCGCGACGGTGGGGAAGAACTTTTCTCACGTCGCTCCGGGGGAGGAAACGCGTGCGTCTCAAGCTGACACTGCTCAGGCCGTCAGGATCGGCGGACGACATCGTGGTCACCGCCGATGCCGCGGCGAGCATCTCCGATGTCGCGGCGACGATCGCGCGGCTCGACCCGAAGTCGACCGGGCCCGTTGACCCGCGGCGCATCCTCACCCTGCGTGCGACGCTCCCCGGCCAGACGGAGCCCCTCCTGCTGCCGCCGGATGCCCCGCTCGGCGAGGCCTGGATCGGCAGCGGCGCCACGGTGAGCATCGCCGACGCCGGCACCTACTTCGTGTCCGCCGGGGCCGGCAAGGCGCCGACGGTGGCCACCCTCACCGTGCTGAGCGGTCCGGATGCCGGCAAGGAGTTCTCCCTCACGCCCGGTTCGAGTGTGCTCGGCCGCGAGGCGGGCTGCGACATCGTGCTCGCCGACCCCCTCGTGTCGAAACGTCACGTGCGCTTCGAGGTCTCCTCGCTCGTCGAGGTCGTGGACCTCGGTTCGGCGAACGGCGTGGTCGTGGACGGCGGCATCGTCACGAGGCTCCGGGTGGAGAAGGCGGAGACCCTGCTGATCGGCGACTCCGAGGTTCGCATAACCGTCGCGGACGCCGCCGCCCTCGCCGGGGTGGCGCCGAAGGCCGGCCCGATCTTCTTCAACCGCTCGCCCAAGGTGGAGAAGCGTTACGCGGGCCAGGAGTTCGCGGCCCCCGAGGTGCCGGCCGAGAAGGACGCGCAGCCGTTCCCGCTGCTCGCCATGATCGCCCCGATCCTCATGGGCGGGGCGATGTTCGCGATCTCGGGCTCGCCGGTGTCCCTCCTCTTCGTGGCGATGTCGCCGATCATGATGGTCGGCAATTTTCTCACCGGCAGAACCCGGGAGAAGCGTCGGCTGAAGAAGGCGATCGGCAAGTTCGACGTGCACCTCGCCTCGCTCACCGCCCAGCTCGACGAGGAGCGGGTGCGCGAGCTCGAGCTGCGCATCAACGAGTCGCCCTCCACGAGCGACGCCTACGAACACGCGGTGCGCCGCGGGCCACTGCTCTGGACGCGACGTCCGGAGCACTGGTCGTTCCTTAACGTGCGCCTCGGCATCGGGACCATGGCGTCGCGCAACGTCGTCGCCACGTCGCGGCGGGGCGAGATCCTGCCCGAATTCCAGCAGAGGCTGGATGTCGTGGTCGAGCAGAACCGCGCGATCGCCGGAGTGCCGATCATCGACAATCTGTTCGATTCCGGGGCCCTCGGACTCGCCGGTTCTCCCGCCGCGAGCACCGGCTCGCTCAACTCAATCCTCGTGCAGGCGACGGCCCTGCACTCCCCGTCCGAACTCGTGGTGGCGGCCCTGGTGAGCCCGCGCTGGTCGCGGGAGCTCGAGTGGCTCAAGTGGATGCCGCACACCTCGTCGCCGCACAGCCCGATCGAGACGAGCCATCTCGCCGACAGCGCGGCGAGCGGTGCGCAGTTGCTGTCCGCGCTCGAGGGACTGGTCGCCGCGAGGCTGGGCGGCAAGGAGGCCCTGCGGCGCGGAGCGATGCAGCAGGAGGGCGCGGCGCTCGAGCGCGGCGCGGAGGTGGGGGCATCCTCCTCCACGGCGGGCACCGCCTCGCCGGTGCCGGCGATCCTGCTCGTGATCAGCGACGACGTGGCCCTCGACCGGGCGCGTCTCGTGCAGCTCGCGGAGCAGGCGGCGGATGCCGGCGTCTACCCGATCTGGGTCTCGCCCGACGTTCCCACCCTGCCCGCGGTGTGCCGCACCTACCTGGAGCTCCACGACGACACCGCCACCGGCACGGTCGGCCTCGTGCGGCTCGGCGAGACGATCACCGAGGTGCAGACCGAGCAGGTGGACTCCGCCCGCGCGCTCGAGTTCGCCCGACGCCTCGCGCCCGTGATCGACGCGGGAGCCCTCGTGGCCGACTCGAGCGACCTGCCCCGATCCGTCTCCATGGTGGCGCTGCTCGGACACGAGCTCGTCGAGTCGAGCGAGGCCGTGATCGACCGCTGGCGGCAGAACACCTCCGTGCACGATCGCACGCCGGGGGCGCCGCACAAGCCGCGCCGGGCGGGCAAGCTGCGGGCGATCGTCGGCTCGGCCGGGATCGACCCGATCCACCTCGACCTGCGCGGCCAGGGTCCGCACGCCCTGGTCGGCGGCACGACCGGCGCCGGCAAGAGCGAGTTTCTGCAGGCCTGGGTGCTCGGCATGGCCGCCGAATACAGCCCGGACCGCGTCACCTTCCTCTTCGTGGACTACAAGGGCGGCTCGGCCTTCGCCGACTGCGTCACCCTGCCGCACTGCGTCGGGCTCGTCACCGACCTCAGCCCGCACCTCGTGCGCCGAGCCCTCACGAGCCTGCGCGCCGAGCTGCACCACCGGGAGCACCTGCTCAACCGCAAGAAGGCCAAGGACCTGCTCGAGCTGGAGAAGCGCGGCGACCCGGACAGCCCGCCCGCCCTCGTGCTCGTGATCGACGAGTTCGCGGCGCTGGTGGGCGAGGTGCCGGAGTTCGTGGACGGGGTGGTCGACATCGCCCAGCGCGGCCGCTCGCTCGGCATCCACCTGATCATGGCCACCCAGCGGCCGGCCGGCGTGATCAAGGACAACCTCCGGGCCAACACCAACCTGCGCATCGCCCTGCGCATGGCCGACGAGTCGGACAGCCAGGATGTCGTGGGCATCAAGGACGCCGCCCACTTCGACCCGGCGATCCCGGGCCGCGGCGTCGCCAAGACCGGGCCCGGTCGCCTCGCCCAGTTCCAGTCCGGCTACGCGGGGGGCTGGACCAGCCTCGAGCCCGAGGTCGCAGACATCGAGGTCGCCGAACTGCGGTTCGGGGGAGAGAACCGCTGGGAGGACCTGGCCTCGGCGCGGGTCGAGGAGGCGACCGACCTCGGTCCGACCGACCAGCAGAGGCTGGTCGGGTCGATCATCGAGGCGGCCGGCCGGGCCGCGATCCCGGCGCCGCGTCGGCCCTGGCTCGACGAGCTCGCGAGCGTCTACGACCTCAGCCGGCTGCCGCAGCGCACCGACACCGAGTTGCTTCTCGGCGTATCGGACATCGCCGAGCGCCAGCAACAGCTGCCCGTCTACTTCCGGCCGGATGTCGACGGCCACCTCTCCATCTTCGGCACCGGCGGCTCCGGCAAGAGCGCTGTTCTCCGCAGCCTCACCGCGGCCGCGGCCATCACCCCGCGGGGCGGCCCGGTGCGGGTGTACGGACTGGACTTCGGCTCCGGCAGCCTGCGCATGCTCGAGGCGCTCCCGCACGTCGGCTCGATCATCGCGGGCGACGACTCCGAACGCATAATCCGCCTGTTCCGCCTGCTGAAAGACGAGCTGGAGAGCCGGGGTCCGCGGTTTGCGGAGGCCAACGCCTCCAACATCGTGGAGTACCGGCAGCTCGCGGGGCGACCGCAGGAGCCGCGCATCCTGCTGCTCATCGACGGCTTTCCCAACTTCCGCAACGACTTCGAGATCCCGGCCGGCCGCTCGGTCTGGTACGACGTGTTCAAGGACATCCTGAGCGACGGCCGGCAGCTCGGCATCCACGTGGCCCTCACCGGCGACCGCGCCGGTGCCGTGCCCGCGTCGATCTCGTCGAGCATCCAGCGCAAGGTCGTGCTGCGTCTCGCCGATGACGGCTACGGCATGCTCGACGTGCCGAGCGACATCCTCAGTGCCAAGTCGCCCCCCGGTCGGGCGATCGTGGACGGCTTCGAGACGCAGATCGCCATCCTCGGCGGGTCCGCGTCGGCGTCGGAGCAGGCCGCGGCGACGCGTGCCCTCGCCGACGCGATGACCAGGGCCGGCGTGCCGACGGTGCCGCCGATCGGCGCGCTGCCGAAGGAGTACGCCATCACGAGCCTGCCGGCCGTCGTCGGCGCCCAGCCGGTGCTCGGCATCGGCGACGTCGACCTCGGGCCACTCGGCTTCGATCCGGCCGGCACCCTGCTGCTGGCCGGGCCGCCCGCGAGCGGTCGGAGCACGGCGCTGCACTCGCTCGCGCTGTCGATGCGCCGATTCGATGCGGATGCCCGGCTCTACTACCTCGGCAACGCCCGCTCGCCGCTCTCCCAGGCGATCGACTGGGTGGCCTCGGCCACGACGGTGGAGGCCGTCGCGGCCCTCGCCAAGGACCTCACTGCGGCCATCGCTGACCCGGACACCGAGGGACGCATCGTGGTGGTGGTTGAGTCGATCGGCGATTTCCTGCAGACCCCGGCCGATTCGGCGATCGTGGAGCTCGCGCGGGCCGCCAAGCGCAGCGACCACCTCGTGATCGCCGAGGCGGAGATGTCGGCCTGGGGGTCGTCCTGGCCGCTGATGGGTGAGTTCAAGAACGCGCGCCGCGGCTTCCTGCTGCAGCCCGAGACCGTGGAGGGCGACATCCTGCTGAAGACCGCCCTGCCCAGGCTCAACCGGTCGGAGTTTCCGCCCGGGCGCGGAATGTACATCGCGAAGGGCAAGTCGGCCCGCGTACAGCTGCCGCTGGTGGAGGGCTGACCGGCATGGGCAGCGCTGCCCATCGCCGCCGGTCGGGTTGCTCGGTAGGTTACAGGTAGTTCCAAAGCGTGAGAGATCCTTGGGGGGAGTCGGATGGACATCAATCTCGACCTGAAGCTGCTTGAGCAGCTCAAGCTGGACCTTCAGTCGATCGTCGACGAATTCTCCGGCGCGGATGACTTCAGCGACTCGGTCGCCGAGGCGACCGGACACGACGACCTCTCCGACCACGTTCGCGACTTCGCCCACAAGTGGAACGACAAGCGCAAGAAGATGACCGAGGCAGTCACCGCGCTTCAGCAACAGGTCGGGGCCATCTCCGAGGGATTCACCCAGGTTGACACGGGGCTCGCGAAGGTGCTGGAGAGCGCGGCGGCGAGCACCGCGACGAACCATCCAGAAGCCGTTCCCCGCTAGCCGCCGGCGCCACCCTCGAACACGGATCCAGGACACCAGATGAGCGACAGCGAGTGCAACCCCCTCGAAGGCGAACCGAGCCTCCTCCGCTCCAAGGCGGAGCACTACGAGCAGATCGGCTACGCCATCCTGCGCTCGGTGGCGACGCTTGACGCGATCCACTCCGAGAGCGACATGACGAGCAAGGCGATCAACGCCATTCGGGACAAGTCGGGCGAGGTGTCGGAGGACATCAAGAAGGCGCAGCGCCGATACTCCCAGACCGCCCAGGCGCTCATCGCATACTCCGCGGACCTCCGCAGCGCCCAGGACGCGGCCAACATCGCGATTCGGCACATCGGGGCAAAGGCCGACGCGGCCGAGGCGGCGTCGAGAGCGGCAGACACCGCATCCACCAAGGCCGAGTCGGCGACGGGGCCGGACACGACGGCGGACCACACGGCGGCCACCCAGGCCCACGACGACGCGATCGCGGCCAGTGGCGAGCTCACCGCCGCGCACAACGAGTGGCGAGCCGCCCTCGAGCAGAAGAACACCGCGGCCGGGGTCGCGGTGAAGGCCATCGTCGAGGTGGTCGACGGCAAGTACAAGAACGGTCTCGAGGACAGCTTCTGGGATGACTGGGGCGACTTCATCAAGACCGTGTGCGAGTGGGCCGGTGTGCTGGCCATCTTCCTGGCCTGGGTGCCGTTCCTCGGTCAGGCGCTGCTCATCCTCGCCATCATCGGTGCGGCCATCAACGTGGCGGAGAGCTTCATGAAGGCGATGAACGGCGGCAGCTGGGCCGACTTCGGCTTCGCCTGCGTCGGTCTCGTGCTCACCGTCTTCGGCGGCAACATCGGCAAGTACCTCGGCAAGCTGGTCAAGGCGAAGGGACTCACCGCCGCGATGAAGCTGCCGAGGAAGCAGTTCACGGCGCTCACGGGAATCACGCGGGGCCAGAAGGGCAAGGAGCTCGCCGACGTGCAGAAGATGCTCAACTCCCCGAAGAAGCTCCCGAACGCGATGAAGGAGGTCTTCGGCAAGAATCCCTTCAGCGTCTCGGAGAAGAACCTGGGGGCGGCCTTCACCAAGTTCCGGCAGAACCCGTTCGGCATCAGCGGATTCGACAACCCCGCGTTCGCCTCCCAGATCACGAGCGAGATTCCGATGGGCGCCAAGGTCGCGCTCGGGGTGTGGAACTACCGTGCGGTGGCGGGCAAGATCGAGGGCCTGACCAACAATCCGTTCGACCACACCGACAAGCCGATTTCGCTCAAACCGGAGACGGTGCTCAAGGACCTCGCCAATGGGCGGCTGCCGAAAGTGACGATTGGTTAGGCTAGGCGAGTGACACGGGGAGAAACTGAGCTGGAGATCGTCGATCTGAGGATTCAGATTCCCGAGCGTTTTTATCCCGTGCGGCTGGACGAAGACATCGACTCGGACGAGTGGGCCGCGTCGGTGGTGGCGGCCGTGGCCGCGGACTTCGACAGTGTCGACCACGAGGATTCGCTCGTCGGGGAACTCGAGGACCTGCGCATCCGGCTGCTCGCCGGCCTCAACGGCTACCTCACGGCGGCCGTCTACGTGCGGCCGGAGCGCTTCATGAGCCTGGGCTGCCTCCTCACCTTCCAGATCGTGGAGATCGAGGCCGGACAGGATCCGGACTGGTTCGAGGCGACGGCGCGTGAGCTGGTCGCCGAAGAAGCCCCGGGGGCGCGCACGATCGGCTTCGAGGCCTGGAGGTCGACGATCGCCGCGGGCGAGCTCGTGGGCATCCATCAGGTGATCGAGTACACCGAACCCGGCGTGGAGTTCGGTTGGGTCGAGGCACGCACGGTCTTCGGGGTGTTCCCGGAGGGTTCCGGCGACATCGTGCAACTCATCTTCACCACATCGGATCTCGCCGCGTTCGGCGACATGCGCGTCGAGACGCAGGCCATCGTGGAATCCCTCGAGGTCGAGATCGGCACGAGCGCGTGACGCGCGAGGTGAAGTTCCGCGAGGCGGATCTGTCGATCGTGCTGCCGGGCACCTGGGCATCCCTCCCCCTCGGCAACGACGAGGCGGCGGAACGCGAGATCGCCGCGCTCGTTCGACGACAGGTGGGCCGGGACGACCGGCTCGCGCGACTGCGTCGGGATGCCAAAGAGCAGCTGCGGGGAATGGTTGCCGCCGCCAGGCTGGCCGGTGCCTTTCGCGTCGGAATCGCCCTCGAGATTCTGCCGGGCGTGCCCTTTCCCGCCGCGATGATCCTGGACTACGCTCCGTGGCCGGTGCCGGAGTCCCCGGAACAGCCCGATCGCGCCGAGCGTCTGCGCGCGCTCTTCCCGTCGGCGGAGATCCTTGAGCTCGGATCCGGCACGGCGGCCAGAACCGCCGCCGCCTCCGTCTTGAGGGCGGGGTCGGAGTCCACGGCCGACGTCAAGCTCCAGTACTGGCTTCCGACCCGCGAGGGTGATCGCCTCCTCCACATCACCGTCGACGCCCCGACCGGAGGCAACACCGAGCTCTACACCGACCTGTTCGATGCGATCGTCGACTCGATTCGCTGGTTCGACGTGCCCGACTCCTCGGCGTCGGCGTGAGTCGCTCCAGGAAGGGCGTCTCGCCGACCAGGAGGGCAGCGATGGCGGCCCGCTCGGGCAGGGAGGACCGCCCCTTGGCGGCGACCGCAACCTCCGTGCCCACCGTGGCGCTCTACGTCATCGGCCTGGCCCTCGTCGCCGTGGCGCTCGCGGTGCTGATCGTCTTTCTCGTCGTGACGGCCACCGGCGGCCACCTGCGTGACCTCGTGGGCAATGCGAGCTGGGGAGACAACCTCACCGCGGCACCGTTCCTCGTGCTCATGGTCGCCGCAGCCCCCCTGTTTCTGGCGGAATACCAGCGCCGAGGCGCGTGGACCTCACGCGACCGCGGGTTCTTCCAGGGCGGCTCGAACGTCGTGCTCCTTCGCCCGCTCGGAGTCGGCGCGCGCCTGCTCTGGCTCGCCGCGACCGTGGTCGTGTGGGGCATCCTGCTCGTCCTCCCGGTCTGGCTCGCCGTCTGGCACGGCTGGTTCGATGGCGCCAGGGACGAGTTCTGGATGCTGTCGGTCTTCTACGGCTTCGTCGCGGCGGGGTTCTGCGGAGCGATCCTGGGTTCGCTTCTCAAGGTCGCCACCTACGACCGGCTCGCCGCGCGGTTCGGCGCCGGGATCGTGCACGGATCGGTGTCCCAGATCGGTTGGCGGATGCTCTCCTACCAGTTCCGCCTCGAGCTCTGGTTCGCGTTCGTCTCCGCCGGCGCGCTCGGCACTCTGCCGGCGGTGTACCGCTCGGCGGCGCGATACTGCGGTGACAGCGTCACCGGGTGCGTGTTCCGCGTGGACGACACGTGGCTCGCCTGGGTTCTCTGGATCGCGGCCATCGCGGCCGCACTCGCGCTTGTCGGCATCCTCAACGCCTGGCGAAGTGGCAAGTCGCTCTACAGCCTCGAGTCGGTGTCGTAGGGCGCTGCAGCGACATCGGTGCATGCGATCGTGTGCCACGAGACCTCCGGAACAGGGAAGCGGAAGCGACGATGCACACTAGCCCGCAAAATGAACAAGCCCGCGTGGAGCGGCCGGATGTCGGCTAGGGCAGAGCGCGCCGGCCGGGTGCTGCTGGCGGTCGGCGCGGTCGTCGCAGCCGCCGCCCTGGCGAGCGTGCTGGTGCTGTTCTGGTACTTCAGCCTGCCCATCGACCACGGGTCGCTGTCGAACGACACCACGGTGCGCGGCGGACTCTTGCTCACCGAAGACACCGTGAGCGAGGGCGGTGTCGTGCTGGCCGCGCCGGCCGGGCTGCTGCTGATTGCGAGCTGCCTGCTCTTTCCCGGCTACTTCCTCACCCGCGGCCGGATGGCGCTCTCCACCGGCACGCGCCTCGGCGGCAGTGTCGTGGCCAGCTACCGAGTGCTGGGCACCCGCGCTCATCTCGCCTGGATCGCGATCGCCGTGGCACTGTGGATCGGCCTGCTCGTGGTTCCGCTCGCGAGTGGTGCTTCCGGTGGGTGGCCGGCATCGGTCGAGGAGGACGCTCGTCAGTGCATCTACCTACTGTCCGGGATCTACGGCGGTCTCGCCGCCGGTCTCGCCGCCTTGCTCGGGGTCTCCCTCATCAAGAAGCGGCGCTTTCTGGCCATGGCCGCTGCGCGGGACGCCCGACTCGAGACGGCGGATCCGCACCAGCGCTTCTGGCGCTGGTACGCCTATCGGTGGCGGATCGACGGTTGGCTGGCAACGGTGGGCGGAACCCTGGTCGGCGCCAGTGTCCTGGCGCTCGCCGTGGTCACCCCACCCTTCTTCGGCGTGACCCTGGCCATCGGGCTTGCGCTCGTGGCAATCGCCGTCGCCACCTGCCTGCAGTTCTGGCGGGCGGGCGAGGCAATCGCATCCGCGGAAGGATTCTCGTGACGGCTGCCTTGCTGACCACTGAACCAGGAGAGCGGCGCCCTGATCCGGCATGCACGAGGGCGAAGCGGAATCGGTGGTGTGATGGGTCGCGGTCCGCCCGCCGAGACCGAAATTCACCCGTGCCGAGGGCATGGGTACCCCTGCCCATTTACGAGCTTCCATCAGCGACGGTAGATTTGCGGATAGTTGGTTGGCCAGGGGGTCGGCCCGTACTAACCCAAAGGAGTTGTACCTCATGGCAAACATGAACGTCACCTACAGCGAGATGACCGACTCGGCGAACCGTCTCATCACGGGCAAGGACGACATCACGTCGAAGCTGCACGAGCTGCAGACGCTCGTCAACGGTCTCGTTCAGGGCGGGTTCGTCACGGACGCGGCCTCCGGCGCCTTCCACTCCTCCTACGAGCAGTTCACCAAGGGCACGACGGATGCCGTGAGCGGCCTCGACGGAATGTCGCAGTTCCTCACGAAGGCGGCTTCGGCGCTGGAGAACGTGGACTCCGAGCTCGCCAAGGGCATCGGCGGCTGACCTCGCCCCACCTCGTCGAAAGGCGCGGATCGAGCCCAGGCTTGATCCGCGCCTTTCGTCACTCACCCCGCCAGCGGCTCGCTAGACGCTGCCGCCCTCGGGCCCGTGCTCGCCCAACTGGATCTGCCGACATCCCGCGTCTACAAGGGCGATCTCACGGCCTCCGTCGACGACCTCGCCGCCACGTTCGGAGCCCGTGGCTGAGAGCGGCGATCATTTGACCGGGACGGCCTGCCGGGCTAGTATTTACGAGGTGTGCGCTCTGTCGTGCGCTTGAGCCGTGCCCGCCGAAATTCTGGCGTGTCACCTCGGGCGTTTCGCCTCCGGCACACAGCTGGGTTTGTTCCCGAGGGAACAGCCCCCACGGCATACCACTCAGGATCTCTCAACCGTGAGGTTCGCGTGTGGTGCACAACGATCCGAGACGCACGTCAACTCGGATCGAATGCTAAAGAACTAACTGTCACCGTGCAGTAAATACAAGGAGTACGTAGTGCCCACCATTCAGCAGTTGGTCCGCAAGGGTCGCAGCCCCAAGGTCGTCAAGACCAAGGCGCCCGCCCTCAAGGGCAACCCCCAGCAGCGCGGCGTTTGCACCCGCGTCTACACGACCACCCCCAAGAAGCCGAACTCGGCTCTTCGCAAGGTCGCTCGTGTCAAGCTGTCAAACGGTACCGAGGTCACCGCGTACATCCCCGGTGAGGGCCACAACCTGCAGGAGCACTCGATGGTGCTCGTTCGCGGCGGTCGTGTGAAGGACCTGCCCGGCGTTCGCTACAAGATCGTGCGCGGCGCGCTCGACACCCAGGCCGTGAAGAATCGTAAGCAGGCTCGTAGCCTCTACGGAGCGAAAAAGGACAAGAAGTAAATGCCTCGTAAAGGACCAGCACCGAAGCGTCCCGTAGTTGCGGACCCGGTCTATGGAGCACCCATCGTCAGCCAGCTCGTCAACAAGATTCTTCTTGATGGCAAGAAGGGCCTCGCCGAGAAGATCGTCTATGAC
>NZ_JAYSJZ010000074.1:0-119553 GCF_043726815.1 Lacisediminihabitans sp. | reverse complement strand
CCTCGACCGGCTGGCCGGCGCGCTGGAGCCCTCGCGCGATGAGCTTCTCAAGTACATCTCGGTCGTCACGCTGAACAACCGCTACGGAATCAAGGCGCGCAATGGCGAGCCGCTCGAGGTGCCGCAGTACTTCTGGATGCGCATCGCCATGGGCCTGGCGCTCAACGAGGCAGACCCCACATCAGTCGCGCTCGGCTTCTACGACAAGATGTCGAAACTCGAGTACATCGCTGCTGGTTCGACCCTGGTCAACGCGGGCACCGCCTACCCGCAACTGTCCAACTGCTTCGTCATGGAGATGCAGGACGACATCGAGCACATCGCCAAGAGCGTTCGCGACGTCATGTGGCTCACCAAGGGAACCGGTGGCATCGGCCTCTCGGTCACCAAGCTGCGCGCCCAGGGTTCGCCGATCCGCTCGAACAACACCATGTCGACCGGCCCGATCCCGTTTATGCACACCATCGACTCGGTGCTGCGCGCGGTCAGCCGCGGCGGCAAGAAGTTCGGCGCCCTCTGCTTCTACATGGAGAACTGGCACCTGGACTTTCCAGAGTTCCTCGACCTGCGCCAGAACTCCGGCGACCCGTACCGCCGCACCCGCACCGCCAACACCGCGGTCTGGATCAGCGACGAGTTCATGAAGCGCGTGCAGAACGACGACGACTGGTACCTCTTCGACCCGCTCGAGGTGCAGGACCTCAACGAGCTCTACGGCAAGGAGTTCTCGGCCAAGTACAACGAGTACGTCGCCAAGGCCGAGGCCGGCGAGATGCGCCTGTTCAAGAAGATCACCGCCCGCGAGCAGTTCAAGTCGATCCTCATCTCGCTGCAGACCACCAGCCACCCGTGGCTGTGCTGGAAAGACACGATCAACAACCGCGCGCTCAACAACAACACCGGCACCATCCACCTCTCCAACCTCTGCACCGAGATCACCCTCCCGCAGGACGAGGACAACGTCTCGGTCTGCAACCTCGCCTCGATCAACCTGTCCCGTCACCTCGTGCTTGATAGGAATGGCGACGCCGGCAAGCTGGACTTCGGCAAGATCGAGGAGAGCGCCCGCCTCGCCGTGCGCCAGCTCGACAACCTGATCGACATCACCCGCTCCTCGGTGAAGGAGGCCGACTTCTCCAACGCGCAGAACCGCGCCGTCGGCCTCGGAGTGATGGGCTTCACCGACGTGGTCGAGAGGCTCGGCATCAGCTACGAGAGCGAGGAGTCGTACGACCTGATCGACGAGATCATGGAGCACGTCTCGTACGCCGCCATCGACGAGAGCGCGAACCTCGCGGTCGAGCGCGGCGCATACCCGAACTTCGCCGGCTCGCGCTGGTCGGAGGGGCTCGTGCCGCTCGACTCGATCGCGCTCACCGAGGCGGACCGGGGCATCGAGATCAAGGTCAACCGCAAGACGCGGCTCGACTGGGACGCCCTGCGCCTGAAGGTCAAGGGCGGAATGCGCAACGCGACGCTCATGGCGATCGCGCCCACCGCCTCCATCGGCCTCGTCGCCGGCACCACCCCGGGACTCGACCCGCAGTTCTCGCAGATCTTCAGCCGCGCGACCTCCAACGGCAAGTTCCTCGAGGTGAACCGCAACCTCGTGAACGACCTGCAGGAGCTCGGCATCTGGGACTCGACCCGCGAGGCGATCCTGCGCAGCCAGGGCGACATCCAGGGCATCGCGGCCATCCCGGACCACGTGAAGGCCACGTACAAGACGAGCTTCCAGCTCTCGCCGTACGCCTTCCTCGAGGTAGCGGCGCGCGCCCAGAAGTGGATCGACCAGTCGATCAGCCGCAACATGTACCTCGAGACGCGTGACCTCGGCGACATGATGGACATCTACATGTCGGCGTGGGAACGCGGCGTGAAGACCACCTACTACCTGCACATGAAGCCGCGCCACACCGCGGAGCAGTCGACCGTGAAGGTGAACAAGTCCGAGGACATCGGATCGGGCGCTCGCAAGGGCTTCGGCGCGGCCCCGGCCACCGAGCTGGTCGAGACGGCGGCGGCTCCGGCGGCCGCACCGCGCAAGGGTTTCGGCTTCGGTGGGCTCGCTCCCAAGTCGGGGGAGTAGAACATGAACGAGAACACCGCGACGCTGCACGTAGCACCGTTCGAATACCAAGTACCGGTCGACCCGATGGACGACCTCCAATGCGACAGCTGCCAGTAGAAAGCGAATGCCAATAATGGGAATCCTCGGAACCGGCCTCCAGGAGGGGCTGCTGCTCAAACCGATCCGCTACCAGTGGGCGATGGACCTGTACGACCAGGCCGTGGCCAACACCTGGTTCCCCAACGAGATCCAGCTCGGCGAAGACATCGCCGACTTCAAGAAGATGACGGACGAGGAACGTCACGCCGTCACCTTCCTGATGAGCTACTTCAACCCGAACGAGCTCCTGGTGAACAAGGCTCTCGCGTTCGGCGTCTACCCCTACATCAACGCGGCGGAGTGCAGCCTGTACCTCGCCAAGCAGATGTGGGAGGAGGCCAACCACTGCATGTCGTTCGAGTACGTGCTGGAGACCTTCCCGATCGACCGCGAGGCCGCGTACAACTCCCACGTCGACATCCCGTCGATGGCGAAGAAGGAGGAGTTCGAGGTCAAGTTCATCAAGCGGATGACCGAGCAGACTCTCGACATCACGACGACCGAGGGCAAGAAGGACTTCGTGCGCAACCTCGTCGCGTACAACGTGATCCTCGAGGGCATCTGGTTCTACTCGGGCTTCATGGTGGCGCTGAGCTTCCGCCAGCGCAACCTCCTGCGCAACTTCGGTTCGCTCATGGACTGGGTGGTGCGTGACGAGAGCCTGCACCTCACGTTCGGCATCAACCTCATTCTCACGGTGCTGGAGGAGAACCCCGACCTGCAGACCGAGGAGTTCGCCGCCGAGATCAAGCAGATGATCCTGGATGCCGTGGAAATGGAAGAGGAGTACAACCGCGACCTGCTCCCGGGCGGCATCCTCGGCCTCAACGCCAACTACATCAACCAGTATGTGAAGTACCTGGCCGACCGCCGGCTCGAGGAGCTCGGCTTCGAGGCCGAGTACAACGTCTCGAACCCGGCCAAGTGGATGGCGGCGGCGAACGACACGCTGCAGCTCGTCAACTTCTTCGAGTCGACGAACACCTCGTACGAGTCGAACGCGAAGGCGACGGTCGGCACGAAGTAGCAGCACCGGATTCGAGAAGCGGATGCCCGTCCACGGTCATCCGCTTCTCGCGTTAACGGCCTGCCGATTCGCTCGCGGAGTGCACTCCGGGTCAAGGTGTAGGCTCCGAGAACAGTCGAGGCAAGGGTGCCGGGACCGTTGGATCTGACCCGAGGACACGAGACGCATGGCCACAGCGATTCACTCAGATCGCCGCGATCACGGCCGAGCCTTGTGGGTCGCATCCGGCCGACCGCGCAGTCGATCCCGCAGGCCTCACACCAGGAGAGATAGGTAGAAGAATGCGAATCAGATACGCGATTCCCGTGCTCGCCGTCGTGACCGCGCTCGCGCTCAGCGGCTGCGTCAACAACGAGACGGCGACCGGCCCTTCGGGCTCCAGCGGCACGACCGTAAGCAAGGACGCCGCCGCCGCCGCGCTGCTCCCAGACAAGATCGCCAAGGCCGGCAAGCTCGTCATCGGCATCGACCCCACCTACGCGCCCAACGAGTACAAGGACGCGAACGGTAAGCCGATCGGCTGGGAGGTGGAGCTCATGGATGCCGTGGGCGGCAAGCTCGGCGTGAAGACCGACTACCGCGTCGCCAAGTTCGACAGCATCATCCCGAGCATCACCGGGGGCAAGTACAACCTCGGCCTCTCGTCGTTCACCGACAACCCGGCCCGGGAGAAGGTTGTCGACTTCGTCAACTACTACACCGCGGGCATCCAGTGGGCGTCGGCGGCGGGAAAGACCGTCGACCCGGACAACGCCTGCGGCCTCAAGGTGGCCGTGCAGGCGACGACCTACGAGGACACCGACGAGGTTCCGGCCAAGTCCAAGGCGTGCGAGGATGCCGGCAAGCCCGCAATCCAGGCCGTGAAGTTCGACACCCAGGACCAGGCGACGAACGCCGTCGCGCTCGGCCAGGCCGACGCGATGAGCGCCGACTCGCCCGTCACCCTCTACGCCGTCGCGCAGCTCAAGGGCAAGCTCCAGCTCGCCGGCAAGAGCTTCGAGGTGGCGCCGTACGGAGTGGCCGTCAACAAGGGCGACAAGCTCGGCAAGGCGCTGCAGAAGGCGTTCCAGTCGATAGTCGACGACGGCACGTACAAGAAGATCCTCGATAAGTGGGGTGTCGCCGATGGCGGCATCGACACGATCACGATCAATGCGGCCGCAAACGGCTGACCTCGCACACGGCTGACGACATGAGCACAGACACCCGAAGTGGGTCTGTGGCGGGGTCCGCCCCGCCACCGACCGACAACGACGGCACCGCGATCAAGGCGGTGAAGCTGCGGCATCCGATCCGCAACATCTTCGCCGTCATCATCCTGTTGTTCGCCGCGGCCTTCGTCTACGACGCGGCGCTGCGGCCGGCCTACAACTGGCCGGCCGTGGCCAAGTACATCTTCGACCGGCGCATCTCGGAGGCGGCGGTCATCACCCTCGAGCTGACCGTGTATTCGATGCTCATCGGTGTGGCACTCGGCGTCGTGCTCGCCGTGATGCGGCTCTCGCCGAATCCCGTGTTCAAGAGCCTGTCCTGGTTCTACCTCTGGGTGTTCCGCGGAACCCCGGTGTACGTGCAGCTCACCTTCTGGGGGCTGCTGTCGGTCATCTACCCCACGATCGACATCGGGCTCCCGTTCCTCGATCCGCTCATCAGCCTGCCGACGGGCGATGTGCTCAACGTGTTCCAGCTCGCCGTGATCGGACTCGCCCTCAACGAGGCGGCCTACATCGCCGAGATCGTGCGGGCCGGCATCCTCTCGGTGGACCACGGCCAGGAGGAGGCGGCGACGGCGCTCGGCATGAGCTGGTTCCAGACCATGTCGCGGGTGATCATCCCGCAGTCGATGCGCGTGATCATCCCGCCGGTGGGCAACGAGGTGATCTCGATGCTCAAGACGACCTCGCTCGTGACCGCCGTGCCGTTCAGCTTCGAGCTCTTCACGCGCTCGCGGGACATCTCCGCCGAGACCTTCACCCCCATCCCGCTCTTCCTCGTGGCGTCGATCTGGTATCTCGCGTTCACCTCGATCCTCATGATCGGGCAGTACTTCCTCGAGAAGCGCTTCGCCCGGGGAATCGGCGTCGCGCAACCGGAGAAGAAGATCACGGTGGCCACCGGGGCCGTGCCGGTGGTCGGCGATGAGGGCGACGACAAGAAGTCCGGCGGCAGTCGGCCCGGGGGCACGACATGAACGACACGCTGATGGTGGAGGCGGACCGCGTCTCGAAGAGCTTCGGCTCCAACAAGGTGCTCAAGAGCATCTCCCTCACGGTGAAGCGGGGCGAGGTGATGTGCCTCGTGGGCCCGAGCGGCTCCGGCAAGTCGACGTTCCTGCGCTGCATCAACCACCTGGAGAGCGTGGATGCCGGTCGCCTCCGGGTGGACGGCGAACTCGTCGGCTATCGCGAGAAGGGCCACATCCTGCACGAGCTGAAGCCGCGCGAGGCGGCGCTCCAGCGACGTGACATCGGCATGGTGTTCCAGCGGTTCAACCTCTTCCCGCACATGACGGCGCTCGAGAACATCATCGAGGCGCCGCTGCGGGTGAAGCGCATGCCGAAGGCGAAGGCCATCGAGCGCGGCATGGACCTGCTCGCCCAGGTCGGCCTCGCCGACAAGGCGGATTCGTACCCCGCGCACCTCAGTGGCGGCCAGCAGCAGCGGGTGGCGATCGCGCGGGCGCTCGCCATGGACCCCAAGCTCATGCTCTTCGACGAGCCGACGTCAGCCCTCGACCCCGAGCTCGTGGGGGAGGTGCTCGACGTGATGAAGCAGCTCGCCAAGGAGGGTATGACCATGATCGTGGTGACGCACGAGATGGGCTTCGCGCGCGAGGTTGCCGACTCTCTCGTCTTCATGGATGGCGGGGTCGTCGTGGAGTCCGGTGACCCGCGCGAGGTGCTCGCCAACCCGAAGCACGAGCGCACGAAGTCGTTCCTCTCGAAGGTGCTGTAGCGGCCGAGGATTGTGCCGCCGCACAAGCGGGCGGAGAGTTGGTGGGGCGGGCGACTGCGGGTTTGCTGTGTCGGCGCCGGGCGGGTTGACCCCTGCTGGGCCGTGGCGTAGCGTCTCGAATATCATCGCCGTTGGGCGATCAACCAGTCAATGGTGACAGGAGAATCATGACCCACCCGAGCTACTCCACCATCTCCGTCGCGGCGATCCTCAAGGAGTCCGCCGAGCGGCACCCGGACAACGTCGCGGTGGTCGTCGGCGGCACGGAATACACCTACGCCCAGCTCTGGCGGGAGACCCGTGGTTATGCCGGCGCCCTCAAGGCGCTCGGCGTGGGCGTCGGCGACCCGGTGGCCATCCTCATCCCGAACGTCGCCGACTTTCCGCGGGCCTACTACGGCATCCTGAGCCTCGGCGGCATCGTCGTGCCGATCCACGCCCTGCTCAAGGCCGACGAGATCGAGTACGTGCTGCGGGACTCCGGCGCCACCCTGCTCGTCTGCGCGGCCCCGCTGCTCGGCGAGGGGGCCAAGGGCGCGTCGCAGGCCGGCATCCCGGTGATCTCGGTGCTCGCGCCGGAGCCGGTGGGCGACATCCCGCAGCTCGAGGGGCTCGCCGCCGAGGCCGAGCCCATCGACACCTACGTGCCTCGCGAGCCGTCCGACATCGCCACGATCCTCTACACCAGCGGCACCACCGGCAAGCCGAAGGGTGCGGAGGGCAGCCACTTCGCGATCGTCGAACAGGCAAACACCCTGCTGCTCAGCACCTTCGACATGCGGCCGGACGACACCGTGATGGGCTGTCTTCCCCTCTTCCACACCTTCGGGCAGACCTGCACCCTCAACACCGGGTTCCGCATCGGCGCGAAGATCGTGCTGCTGCCGCGCTTCGACGGGGACACCGCGCTGCGCACCCTCATCGACAGCGAGTGCACCATCATGATGGGCGTGCCCACGATGTACATCGCGCTGCTCGAGGCCGCCAAGAAGACGCCGGACCGGCCGAAGCTGCGCTACGCGGTCTCCGGCGGCTCCTCGTTGCCGCTCGCCGTGATCGAACGGTTCAAGGCCGAATTCGGGGTGGAGATCTACGAGGGCTACGGCCTCACCGAGACCTCGCCCGTCGCGAGCTTCAACCACGTTGGCCGGCCGCCGCGCGCCGGAAGCATCGGTCAGGCGATCTGGGGCGTGGACGTGGAGATCGCCCGGGCCGACGTCGACGACTCGATCGAGCTCCTGCCCGTGGACGAGCTCGGCGAGATCGTGATCCGCGGACACAACCTCATGAGCGGCTACCTCAACCTGCCCGAGGAGTCGGCGAAGGCCGTGGTCGACGGCTGGTTCCGCACGGGAGACCTGGGCACGAAGGACGAGTCCGGCTACCTCTGGATCGTCGACCGCAAGAAGGACATGATCCTGCGCAACGGCTACAACGTCTACCCGCGGGAGGTGGAGGAGGTGCTGACAGCGCATCCGGCGGTCTCCACCGCCGCCGTGTTCGGTGTCGCCCACGAGACGCACGGGCAGGAGATCATGGCCGTGGTCGTGCTCACCCCCGGCGAGGAGGTGGACGCCGAGACCCTCGCGGCCCACGCCAAGGAGAAGCTCGCGTCGTACAAGTACCCGCGTCGGGTGGAGATCGTCAAGGCCCTACCGCTCGGTCCGAGCGGAAAGGTGCTCAAGCGCGAGCTCGTGGCCCACTACGAGGCGGAGGAGGCCGAGGCGGTCGCGGTGCGGGCCAAGGGCGTCACGGCGCCGTAGCGGCCGTCACACGAGGCAACACTGCCCCGAACCCGCTGTCGCTCGATTAGCGTCGAGCAGGTGACCAAGCTAAACGTCGTTGCCGTGACCGGCAGCCTGCACGCGCCGTCGAAGACCATCGCCCTCGTCGAGGCGATCCTCGCCGAACTCGGCGCGCAACTGCCGATCGACGCCCACCTGATCAAGCTCAACGAGCTCGGGCCGTCGTTCGCCGGCGTGCTCACCAGGCCGGAGCTGCCGGAGAACGTGGAGCGGGAGCTGCAGCGGATCGAGACCGCGGACCTGCTCGTGGTCGCGTCGCCGGTCTACCGGGCGTCGTTCACCGGGCTGTTCAAGCACCTCTTCGACTTCGTGGACCAGTACGCCCTGGTCGACACCCCGATCCTGCTCGCGGCGACCGGGGGATCGGAGCGGCACGCCCTCATCATCGAGCACCAGTTCCGGCCGCTGTTCTCGTTCTTCCAGGCGCTCACGCTGCCGCTGGGGATCTACGCGCACGACTCGGACTTCACCGACTACACCGTGAGCAGCACGTTCCTTAAGGACCGCATCCGCAAGGTCGTCGAACGCTCGCTGCCGCTGATCAACTCGAACTTCGCCGAGAAGCAGGACATCGCCAAGGTGCTCGACGGCCGGGTGGTGCGCGAACCGGAGGCGGCCCCCGCCCACGTGCCGATCCGCCTGCTCAGCTGAGGCCCTGGGGCCTCAACCGGGCGGTCAGATCCGCTCGATGATCGTCGCGTTCGCCATGCCGGCGCCCTCGCACATCGTCTGCAGGCCGAACCGGCCGCCGGTCTGCTCGAGAGTGTTCACCAGGGTGGTGAGCAGGCGCGTTCCCGAGGCGCCGAGCGGATGCCCGAGCGCGATCGCCCCGCCGCGCTGGTTCACCCGCGCCGGGTCGGCCCCGGTCTCGTACCGCCAGGCGAGCGGCACGCAGGCGAACGCCTCGTTCACCTCGAAGCTGTCGAAGTCGTCGATGGCCATGCCGCTGCGCTCGAGGATGCGCCGGGTCACCGGCATCACCCCGGTGAGCATCTCGATCGGGTCGGAGCCGGTCACGGCGAAGTGACGGAACCGGGCCCTCGGGGTGAGGCCGAGAGACGCGGCCCGCTCCTCGCTCATGATGAGCGCCGCCGAGGCGCCGTCGGTGAGGGGGGAGGAGTTGCCGGGAGTCACCCGCCACTGGATCTCCGGGAAGCGCGCAGCGGTCGCCTCGTCGAAGAAGGCGGGCTTCAGTCCGCCGAGCCCCTCCGCGGTCGTGGATGGTCGGACGGTCTCGTCCACGAGCGGGGTGTCGCCCACCGGCACGATCTCGCGGGAGAAGTCGGCGGCGGCGGCGAGCCGGTGCGAGCGGGCGGAGAACTCGTCGAGCTGCTCGCGCGACAGGTCCCAACGCGCGGCGATGAGCTCGGCGGAGATGCCCTGGCCGACGAGGCCGTCCGGGTACCTGGCGTGCACCATCGGCCCCCACGGGTCCTCGCCGAGGGTGGCGAAGTTGATCGGGTTGCGGCTCATCTGCTCGACTCCGCAGGCGATCACGATGTCGTAGGCGCCCGCGATCACGCCCTGGGCGGCGAAGGCGGCGGCCTGCTGGCTGGAGCCGCACTGCCGGTCCACGGTGGTGCCGGGCACCGATTCGGGGAATCCGGCCGCCAGCACGGCGTTGCGGGTGATGTTCACCGACTGCTGGCCGACCTGGCTGAGGCAGCCGCCGATCACGTCGTCGACCATCCCCGGGTCGAGGTCGTTGCGCTTCACGAGGCTGTACAGCACAGTGGCGAGCAGGTCCACCGGGTGCAGGCCGGAAAGCTGCCCCCCGGGCTTGCCCCGGCCGGAGGCGGAGCGGACAACGTCGACGATGACTGCCTGTGACATGAATCGAGCCTAACCCCGCGGCGCCGGGATGGCGCCTTGGGCGGCTCCGCGGATCGGCCGGCTCTACGGTTCGGCCGGCTATTCGGCGAGAAGCTTGGTGATGCGCTGCAACGACACCGGTTCCGCCGTGGCGATGTGCTGGGCGAAGAGGCTCAGCCGCAGCTCCTCGAGCAGCCAGCGGGCCCGTGTGAGACGCTCGCCGGCCCCGGGCGTGAGCGGGAGGGTGCCGCCGGCCGCGGTGTAGCGCGCGGTCGCGGACTGCACCTCCGACATCCACACCCGGTCCCTGCCGAGGTTCTCGGCCAGCTTGCCGATGCGGTGCACGATCGCCGTGAGGTACACCGGCAGCCGGCGCAGCTGGGCGAGGCCGGTCGCGGACACGAAGCCGGGATAGACGAGCGCCGAGAGCTGCTCGCGGGCGTCGGCGAGCGGGCTCAGCAGGGCGACGCTCGTGGCGGCCTTGATGGCCTTCTCCACCTCGCGTCCCCGGGCGATGATGGTGGAGACGAGCGACACGGTCTGGAACAGGGAGTCCATGATCGTGGCGGACACGGCATCCCTCGCCGCCTCGAACTCGGCCCTGGTCCAGACCTCGCGGCCGCCGAGCACCGCGTCGATGCAGGCCGCCATGCAGTCGGCGAAGAGCTCCCCGGTGGTGCGGTACGGGCTCTGCGCGAGGGTGAGCTTCTCGGCGTGGGTGAGGTGCTCCTGCACGTACGAGACGGGGGAGGGGATGGTCAGCAGCAGCATCCGGCGCACCCCGGCCCGCATGGCGCTCGCCTGGTCCTGCGGGGTGCTCATCAGCCGGATCGCCACCGTCGCGCCCTCATCGACGAGGGCCGGGTAGGCGCGGATTGTGTTGGTGCCCTGCCTGGTGTCGAGGATGCGCGGCAGCTCGTCGAAGTCCCAGCCGGTGAGGCCCGTGCGCTCGATCGCGTTGGTGGGGATGGCGACGGAGGCGCGAGCGACGCTCTCCCGCACCGAGGTGGCCAGTCGCCTCTGCAGCTCGGCCAGGTCCTTGCCGCTCGCGACCGGGCGCGATCGCTCGTCGAGCACCGCGAAGGTCACCCGCAGGTGGGGCGGGACGCGGGCCTCGTCGAAGTCGCCGGCGGTGACCGGAACGTAGGTGAGGCGGGTGATCGCGGCCGCGAGGGTCGCCTTGAGCGATAGTTCGCCCGGTTCGCCCGGGAGCTCGGCGAGGAGCCGGCGGGCCCAGTCGGTCGCGGGAACGACGTTGCGGCGGATCGACTTCGGCAGCGACTTGATCAGCGCGGTCACGAGATCCTCGCGAAGCCCGGGCACCTGCCAGTCGAAGCCGTGCGGGCTCAACCGGGCGAGCAGCGCGATCGGCACCTGCACGGTCACCCCGTCGTCCTCGGCGCCCGGCTCGAACCGATAGGTGAGGGTGAGCCGCTGGTCGCCCTGCTGCCAGAGGCTCGGGTACGCGTCCTCCACCGGCTCGACCTCGGTCGTCTCCGGCTCGTCGACGAGGTTCTCCGCGGTCATGGTGAGCAGCTCGGGGGTCTCGGCCCGAGCCTTCCGCCACCAGGTCTCGAAGGAGCGCTGGGAGGTGATGTCCGCCGGGATGCGGCGCTGGTAGAACTCGAAGACGGCCTCGTCGTCGTAGAGGATGTCTCGTCGCCTGGTGCGCTCCTCGAGCTCGGCGAGCTCCCGGCGCAGGGCGCGGTTGGCACGGTCGAAGGCGCTCATCCGGGCATCGAGCCTGGCCAGGTCCCACTCGCCGTCGACGAGCGCGTGCCTGATGAACAGCTCGCGCGCGTAGCCGGGATCGACCCGGCTGAACTGAACCCGGCGCCGTGCCACGATCGGCACTCCGTAGAGGGTGACCCGCTCGTAGGCGACCGCGGCCCCCTGCTTCTTCTCCCAGTGCGGCTCGCCATAGCTGCGCTTGACCAGGTCCCCGGCGATCGGCTCGGCCCAGGCCAGATCGATCGCCGCATTCGTGCGGGCGAAGAGCCGGCTCGTCTCCACCAGTTCGGCCGACATGATCTCGGCCGGCTGCTTCTTCGCCAGGGCCGAGCCGGGGAAGATGCTGAAGCGCACCTGGCGGGCGCCCACGTAGTCCTTCTTGGCGACATCCCGGATGCCGATCTGGCTCAGCAGGCCGGCGAGAAGCGAGCGGTGGATGCCGTTCGGGTTGACGCTCGCGCCCGTGATCACGAGGCCGAGGGGCTTGGCCTGGCGCTCCAGCTGCCGATAGACGTCCTTCCACTCCCGCACACGCAGGTAGTTGAGGTACTCGCTGCGGCACATCCGACGGAACTGGTTGCCGCTGAGTTCCTTCTCCTGCTGCTCGAGGTAGTTCCAGAGGTTGACCAGGGTGAGGAAGTCGCTCGTCGGGTCGACGAAGCGGGCGTGCGACTGGTCGGCCTGCGGGCGGCGCTCGAGGGGACGCTCGCGGGGGTCCTGGATGCTGAGGCCGGCCACGATCGCCATCACCTCGCGCGTGACCCCGTGTTGCTTCGACTCCACCACCATGCGGGCGAGGCGCGGATCGATCGGCAGCTGGGCGAGCTGCTTGCCCACCCGGGTGATGGTGGGCTCGGCCGTGGTGCCGGCCACGGCGCCGAGCTCGCGGAGCAGGTCGAGGCCGTCCTTGATGCCCCGCGAGTCCGGCGGCTGCAGGAACGGGAAGCTCGCGATGTCGCCCAGTCCCAGCGAGATCATCTGCAGGATCACGGCGGCGAGGTTGGTGCGCAGGATCTCCGGCTCGGTATATTCCGGTCGCGACATGTAGTCGGCCTCGGAGTAGAGCCGGATCGCGATGCCGTCGCTCGTGCGGCCGCTGCGGCCGGAACGCTGGTTGGCGCTCGCCTGGCTGATCGCCTCGATCGGCAGGCGCTGAACCTTCGACCGCACGCTGTAGCGGGAGATGCGGGCCGTGCCGGCGTCGATCACGTACTTGATGCCCGGCACCGTGAGGCTGGTCTCCGCCACGTTGGTGGCGAGCACAACCCGGCGCCGCACGCCCGGCGTGCGGGAGGTGTCGAACACGCGGTGCTGGTCCGCTGCGCTCAACCGCCCGTAGAGGGGCAGAACCTCGGTGAACGGCAGGTTCCGTCCGCGGATGGACTCCTCGGCATCCCGGATCTCGTTCTCGCCGCTGAGGAACACGAGCACGTCGCCGGTGCCCTCGCGGGCGAGTTCGTCGAGGGCGGCGTTGATGCCCTCCATCGGGTCGAGGTCGGCGGCGGTCTCGGCGGCATCCTCGTCGTCGTCGATCGGCACCTCGGCCACGAGCGGGCGGTAGCGCACCTCCACCGGGAAGGTGCGGCCGCTCACCTCGATGATCGGGGCGTCGCCGAAGTGCTTCGAGAAGCTCTGCGGGTCGATCGTCGCGGAGGTGATGACCACCTTGAGGTCGGGGCGCCTGGGCAGCAGCTGCCGCAGGTAGCCGAGCAGGAAGTCGATGGTGAGGCTGCGTTCGTGCGCCTCGTCGATGATGATGGCGTCGTACTTGGTGAGCAGCCGGTCCCGGTGGATCTCGTTGAGCAGGATGCCGTCGGTCATGAGCTTGATGCGGGTGTCTTTGCCGACCCGGTCGGTGAAGCGCACCTGGTAGCCGACGAGAGAGCCGAGCTGGGTGCCGAGCTCGTCGGAGATGCGCTCCGCGATGGTGCGGGCGGCGATGCGGCGCGGCTGGGTGTGCCCGATGCTCTGCTTGCCGAGCTCGAGCAGGATCTTCGGCAGCTGCGTCGTCTTGCCCGAGCCGGTCTCCCCGGCGACGATCACGACCTGGTTGTCGCGGATGGCGGCGGCGATGTCCTCGCGCCGCTGGCTGACCGGGAGGTCTTCCGGGTAGGTGATCACGGGGCCACCCGGCGCCGGTTTCGTGGGGTCCGCGCTCGTCACGACCGCGCTCGCCACGGCTGGCTCGGGGTGGGGGCTGGTATCTGGCATCGGCACTCCATCGTACGGCCGCCGGCTTTCCCCTCCCTCACCGCCCGCCCGCCTCGGGGGCGGCCGCCGGCGCCGAGGTGCCCACTTCTGCCGTGACGAAGGGGCGGGTAGCGGCAGAAGTGGGCACCTCGACGGACCTGTTCTCGGCTGATGTGGACAAGGCGCGCGGAGCTGAGCGGCATCCGCCATTCTCGAGACATGCCCACTCGCCCCAGCCCGCTTCCGCCGGAGATCGCCAGTGGGGCATTCTCCGTGGAGGAGGGGCGTGAGGCCGGGCTGAGCGCCCGACGACTTCGGGCGGGTGACCTTGACCGCAGCTATTGGGGAGTGAGATCCGCCGGACCGGCGGCCGGCGTTCGCGAACGCTGTCTGCTGCTGCAGCGGCGAATGCCGGACCACGCGTTCTTCAGCCATACGACCGCGGCCCTGCTCGTGGGTATCCCCGTGCCACTCGCCTGGGAGGCGGATTCCGTTCTGCACGTGGCCGTCAAGGATCCGGTGCGTGCGCCCCACGCTCGCGGGCTCGTCGGCCATCGGCTTCGCATCGAACACGGCGAGATATCTCGGCGAGGTGGAATCCGTCTCACGACGGCGGCTCGAACCTGGTGCGATCTCGCCGACATGCTCACACTGCCGGACCTGGTGGCCGCCGGGGACCACATCATCCACTGGCGGCAGCCGCTTGCCACCCGGGAGCAGCTCGAACTCGCCGTCACGTCGCGTATCGGGCGCCGCGGGCTGAAGGTGCTTCGGCGAGCTCTTCAGATGCTCAGTGATCGCGCGGAGTCGCCGCCGGAATCGCACCTCCGGGTGATACTGCTGCTTGCGGGGTTTCCCGAGCCTCGGGTCAATCACACTGTTACTGATCGCTTCGGCGAGTTCGTGGGTCGCACGGACCTGATCCTCGACGCCGAGAAGATCATTCTGGAATACCAGGGCGACTATCACCGCCCCGGGAAGCGACAGTGGCGGGCCGACATGACGCGCCGGTCGCGTCTTGAGGCGCTGGGCTGGCGTGTGATGGAGCTGAACGCCGACGATCTGAAGGATCCGGTCGAGCTTGTGGCCCGCATCCGTGCCGTTGCCGCCCTGCCTCGTGCCATCTGAAGAATAGGGGCGAAGGCGCGATGACGCGCGAAGTTGCGTGCATCCGTCGGCGTGCGGCGCCGTGTGTCGCGGCGTTGGCGGTGAGGTGCCCAGTTTTGCCGCCACGCCGGCTGTGACGCGACAATTCCGGGCACCTCAGAGGCGAGCGCGGGGTACGGGCGGACACGGGCGGGCGCGTGGAGCGGGCGGGTGCGGACACGGACGAGGAGCGCGGCGCGAGGCGGTCGTGCCGAGCGCGCGCGGCTTCCGCGGTCGGGGCAGCGACCCCGACGACCCCTGGCGGGGACGGTGAGACTCAGCCGCGAGCCACCGAATCCACGATCACCTGGATCGCCTGGGTGTCCTCGATGGTGGGCGGGATCACGTAGTCCTCGCCATCCACGATCTGCCGCATGGTCTTGCGCAGGATCTTGCCGGACCGCGTCTTCGGCAGCGCGCTCACCACCACCACGTCGCGGAAGGCGGCGACGGCACCGATCTGGTCGCGCACCATCGCGACGAGCTCCGCCTCAAGCTCGCTCTCGACCGGGGTCGAGCCGCTCTTGAGCACGACGTAGCCGACGGGTTTCTGCCCCTTCAGCGGGTCGGCCACGCCGATCACCGCGCACTCGGCGACGGCCGGATGCTGGGCGAGGACCTGCTCCATCGAGCCGGTCGAGAGGCGGTGCCCGGCCACGTTGATGATGTCGTCGGTGCGCCCCATCACATAGAGGTAGCCCTCGCGGTCGAAGTAGCCGCTGTCGCCGGTGAGGTAGAAGCCGGGGAAGGCGGAGAGGTAGGAGTGGATGTAGCGGTCGTCGCCCTTCCACAGGGTGCTGAGGGTGCCGGGCGGGAGCGGGAGCCTGATCACGATGTTGCCCTCGGCGAGCGGATGCTGTTCGTGGCCGTGCTCGTCCACGATCTCCACCTGGAACCCCGGGACCGGAAAGGATGGGGAACCCGCCCGCAGCGGCAGGTCCTCGATGCCGCGCGGGCTCGCGCAGATCGCCCAGCCGGTCTCGGTCTGCCACCAGTGGTCCACGACGGGCTTCTCGAGCAGCGCGGTGGCCCACGTCCAGGTCTCCGGGTCGAGACGCTCACCGGCGAGGAAGAGGGCGTCGAGCGAGCCGAGGTCGTACTGGTCGGCGAGGGCGGCGTGCGGGTCGACCTTGCGGATGGCGCGCAGCGCGGTGGGGGCCGTGAAGAGCACCTTGACCCTGTAGTCGCTCACGACGCGCCAGAAGGCCCCGGCATCCGGCGTGCCGACCGGCTTGCCCTCGTAGAGCACCGTCGTCGCGCCCGCGATGAGCGGCCCGTAGACGATGTAGGAGTGGCCGACGACCCAGCCGACGTCGCTCGCGGTCCACATGACGTCGCCCGGATGCACGTCGTAGATGTTGCGCATCGACCACGCCATTGCCACGGCGTGGCCGCCGTTGTCGCGAACGACCCCCTTCGGTGCGCCCGTCGTGCCGGAGGTGTAGAGGATGTAGAGCGGGTCGGTGGCCCTGACGGGCACGGGATCGTGGGGCGTCGCGACGCCGGCCGCCTCGTCCCAGTCCCACCACTCCACGCCTGCCGCGCCCTCGAGCTCCCGGGCGGAGCCGGGAACCTCCGGCCGGTCCTTGACGATCACGGTGCGCACCGTGCCACGGCTCAACTCGAGCGCGGTGACGATCGTCGGCAGGTATTCGACGACCCGGCTCGGCTCGATGCCGCCCGACGCGGTCACGATCACCGTCGGTTCGGCGTCGTCGAGGCGGGCGGCGAGTTCCTTCGCCGCGAAGCCGCCGAAGACCACGGAGTGCACGGCTCCGAGCCGCGCGCAGGCGAGCATGGCCACGACGGCCTGCGGCATCATCGGCATGTAGATCACCACGCGATCGCCGGCCGACACTCCGGCCTCGGCGAGCACCCCGGCGAACCGGGCGACCTTCTCGAGCAGCGCCGAGTAGGTGTAGCTCTTCTTCGCGCCCACCACGGGGGAGTCGTAGATGAGGGCGGTGGCCTCGCCGCGGCCGGCGAGCACGTGCCGGTCGAGCGCGTTGTAGCAGGTGTTGAGCATGCCGTCGGCGAACCAGCGGTAGAGGGGCGCGTGCGAGTCGTCGATGGCCGCGGTCGGTGCCACGTGCCAGTCGATCGCCTCGGCCGCCTCGAGCCAGAATCCCTCTGGGTCGCGGATGCTGCGCTCGGTCGTGGAGCGATAGTCCATGAAAACCTCCCCATTGACGTTTGTCTGTATACACAAAGATGCTCTAGTATGGCATATCGACCCCGAATCGGGTCACTATTGTCTATTTTGTATACACAGCCTAGACTGCACGACACGTCCGCCGACGAGGGAGATGGGGCCATGGCCGTTGCACTGCGCGCGAGCGATCGGGCCTATCTCGTGCTTCGCGAGGAGATCATCGACTGGGAGCTTCCGCCGGGCAGCGTGCTCGGCGAGGTCGACCAGGCCGCAAGGCTCGGAGTCTCCCGCACGCCGCTGCGCGAGGCCCTCGCCCGCCTCACCGCCGACGGCCTCGTGCTCGCCCAGGCCGGCCGCGGACTCGTCGTGAGCGACATCTCGGTGGAGAACATCCGCGAGATCTTCGAAGTGCGTCAGTCCCTGGAGGCGCAGGCCGCCCGTCTCGCGGCGATCAGGCACGAGGGCGACGTGTTCCATGATCTGAGCCGGGAGTTCCGGGCCGTGCCGCAACTTCTCGAACACGACGATCCGGCCAGGCACGCCTACTACGGCCTCGTCGAGCGATTCGACCAGGCCGTGGACGACGCGGCGAGAAACCCCTACCTCGTCGCCGCGCTCAACAGCCTGCGCACCCATCTCGTGCGCGTGCGCCGCCTTGCGAAGGACAACCCGGTGCGCCTCTCCGCCGCCGCGGGGGAACACCTGCTGATCGTGCAGGCGATCGCCGCCCGCGACGCGGACCTCGCCGCCCACGCCACGCACGTACACCTGCACAATGCGCTGCAAAGCGCCCTCGAATCCACTCGACACGCCCCGACCACGTAAGGAAGCACCGTGAAACTCCACTCCGTTCGCACCCACCCGAGCTCCGAGAACCTGCCGCGCGAGCACCAGCTCGCCTGGAAGATCGCCGAGGTCGCCACCGACCAGGTGGCGGTGACGGATGAGGTGGCCGAGATGATCGTCAACCGCGTGATCGACAACGCGGCGGTCGCCACCGCGTCGCTCACCCGGGCTCCCGTCGTGGCCGCGCGGGCCCAGGCGCAGGATCACCCGTACACGCCAGGCTCCACGGTGTTCGGCGTCGGCGGCCGGTACAGCCCGGAGTGGGCGGCCTGGGCGAACGGGGTCGCCGTGCGCGAGCTCGACTACCACGACACCTTCCTCGCCGCCGAGTACTCGCACCCGGGGGACAACATCCCGCCGATCCTCGCCGTGGCCCAGCACGCCGGCAAGTCGGGCGCCGACCTCATCCGCGGGATCGCCACCGGCTACGAGATCCAGGTCGACCTGGTGAAGGCGATCAGCCTGCACGCGCACAAGATCGACCACGTCGCGCACCTCGGCCCGTCCGCGGCCGCCGGCATCGGCACCCTGCTCGGGCTCGACACCGCCACGATCTTCCAGGCAATCGGGCAGGCGCTGCACACCACCACGGCCACCCGGCAGTCCCGCAAGGGCGAGATCTCCACCTGGAAGGCGTACGCCCCGGCCTTCGCCGGCAAGATGGCGGTCGAGGCCGTGGACCGGGCGATGCGCGGCCAGACCAGCCCCACCCCGATCTACGAGGGCGAGGACGGCGTGATCGCCTGGCTGCTCGACGGACCGGATGCAAACTACGAGGTGCCGCTGCCCGAGGCCGGCGAGGCCAAGCGCGGCATCCTCGACACGTACACGAAGGAGCACTCGGCGGAGTACCAGGCGCAGGCCTGGATCGACCTGGCCAGGAAGCTGCATCGCGAGTATCCCGCCCTCGGCGACGCCGGCACCATCGAGCGGGTCATCATCCGCACCTCCCACCACACGCACTTCGTGATCGGATCGGGTGCCAACGACCCGCAGAAGTACGACCCGAAGGCGAGTCGCGAGACCCTCGACCACTCGATCCCGTACATCTTCACCGTGGCCCTGCAGGACGGCGAGTGGAACCACGAGCGCTCGTACGCCCCGGAGCGGGCCGCCCGCCCGGACACCGTGGCGCTCTGGAACCGCGTGGTCACCGAGGAAGACCCGGAGTGGACGCGCCGCTACCACTCCACCGACCCGGCAGAGAAGGCCTTCGGCGGGAGCGTCGCGATCACCCTCACCGACGGCTCGACGATCGTCGACGAGATCGCCGTGGCCGACGCTCATCCCCTCGGGGCGAGGCCGTTCGCCCGGGAGCAGTACGTGGCCAAGTTCCGCACCCTCGCGGACGGCGTGCTCGAACCGACGGAGATCGAGCGCTTCCTCGACCTCGCCCAGCGGCTGCCCTCCCTCGGCGCCGACGACCTGTCCGGCCTCACCGTCACCGCCCGGCCGGGCCTCCTGGCCGGCTTCCCCGGCCCGAAAGGACTCTTCTGATGCTGTACGCCCCCACCACCCCCGCCGAGAAGCGCGCCAACCTGCGGGCCGCGCTCGCCACCGGTGAGCTGCTGCGCCTGCCTGGCGCCTTCAACCCGCTGAGCGCCAGGCTCATCCAGGACAAGGGCTTCGACGGCGTCTACATCTCCGGCGCCGTGATCTCCGCCGACCTCGGGCTGCCGGACATCGGGATGACGACCCTCACCGAGGTCGCGGGCCGCGCCCAGCAGATCAGCCGGATGACGGACCTGCCGTCGCTCGTCGACGCGGACACCGGATTCGGCGAGCCGATGAACGTGGCCCGCACGGTGCAGACCCTCGAGGATGCCGGGGTCGCCGGCCTGCACATCGAGGACCAGGTCAACCCCAAGCGCTGCGGCCACCTCGACGGCAAGGCGGTGGTCGACTCGGACACGGCGATCAAGCGCATCCGCGCGGCCGTCTCGGCCCGTCGCGACCCGAACCTGCTCATCATGGCGCGCACCGACATCCGGGCCCTGGACGGCATCGGCGCGGCGATCGACCGGGCCAAGCAGCTCGTGGATGCCGGCGCCGACGCGATCTTCCCCGAGGCGATGGCCGACCTCTCCGAATTCGAGGCGGTGCGCCGGGCCATCGACGTGCCGGTGCTCGCCAACATGACCGAGTTCGGCAAGAGCGAGCTGTTCACCACCCGGCAGCTCGCCGACGTCGGAATCAACATCGTCATCTACCCGGTGAGCCTTCTTCGGCTGGCGATGGGGGCCGCGGAGCGCGGCCTCGATACCATCAATGCGGAGGGTTCGCTCGCTTCTCGCGTTCCCGACATGCAAACCCGGGCGAGACTGTATGAGCTGCTCGACTACGAGTCGTACAACGCGTTCGATAGTTCGGTATTCAACTTCACCGTCTGACGGCGGCCGGGCCACGGAAAAATCACAAGGAGCACCATGACCGATCCAGCCATCCACAAGGGCCTCGCCGGTGTCGTCGTCGACTTCACGGCGGTCTCGAAGGTGAACCCAGACACCAATTCCCTGCTCTACCGCGGCTACCCGGTGCAGGAACTCGCCGCGAAGTGCTACTTCGAGGAGGTCGCCTACCTGCTCTGGCACGGCGAGCTGCCCGACGAGCGCCAGCTCGCCGAATTCGAGACCCTCGAGCGTTCGCTGCGGGCCCTGGACGACAACGTCAAGCGCGTGATCGACGACCTTCCGCTGACCGCCCACCCGATGGATGTCGTGCGCACCGCGGTGAGCGTCATCGGCGCCAACGATCCGGATGCCGCGGACTCGAGCCCCGAATCCAACCTGGCCAAGTCGGTGTCGCTGCTGGCCAAGCTTCCCGCGATCGTCGCCTACGACCAGCGCCGCCGTCGCGACCAGCACCTGGTGGAGCCGCGCGACGACCTGGGCTACAGCGCCAACTTCCTGCACATGACGTTCGGCGACGTGCCGGACCTCGTCGTGGTCAACGCCTTCGACGTGTCGATGATCCTCTACGCCGAGCACTCGTTCAACGCGTCGACGTTCACCGCGCGGGTGATCACCTCGACCCTCGCCGACCTGTACAGCGCCGTCGTCGGGGGGATCGGCGCCCTCAAGGGCGCGCTGCACGGCGGGGCCAACGAGGCCGTGATGCACACCTTCGACGAGATCGGCAGCGCGGACAAGGCCGCGGCCTGGCTCGATGCCGCGCTCGCCGAGAAGCGCAAGATCATGGGATTCGGCCACCGGGTCTACAAGAACGGCGACTCCCGGGTGCCCACCATGAAGGCGGCGCTCGACACCCTCATCGCCGAGTACGACGCGCAGGATCTCGGCGACCTCTACGACGCCCTCGAGACCGCCATGGCCGAGCGCAAGAACATCAAGCCGAACCTCGACTATCCGTCGGGTCCCGCCTACCGCCTTATCGGCTTCGACACCGAGATGTTCACGCCGCTGTTCGTCGCCAGCCGGATCACCGGCTGGACCGCGCACATCATGGAGCAACTCGGCTCGAACGCGCTCATCCGACCCCTGAGCCTGTACAACGGTCCGGACGAGCGACACATCGACTGACCAGCAGCACGACAACCGGCACCGAAGGGCGGCGCCCCAGGCTCCGCCCTCCAGTGGTCCGGATGTATCGTGCGCGGGCTAGACGGGCTGGGCGGCCTCGACTACCTCTGCGAGGTCGAGGATGTCGAGACCGGTCTGCACGAGCCGCGCGAGCAGCGCATCCGACGCGGGCTCGCGCATCACGAACTCGGAGAGGAACAGCGGACCCACGATCTGCAGGTACTGGTCCAGAGTGACCGGGCCCACGGTGTCGGTGAAGGCATCGATGGGCCAGGCCCCGAGCGCGGCGAGCGGCTCCGAGGCCGCGCCGTCCTGGGCGGCCTGATGGATCAGGGTCGCCAGGGCGACATTGGTCACCGGGTCGTGCAGGCGTTCACGGATCGTGGCCAGGTAGATCTCGAGGCGCTCGCGCGGCGAGAGTCCTTCCGGGCTGAGCCCGTCGCTGTTCTCACGGAGCGTCACGGCGTCGCTGATGACGCGATCGATCGTGCCCCAGTGGGTGTACAGCGTGCGCCGCGAGACTTGCGCTCTCGTGGCGAGGCTGGTTAGCGTCAACGGCTCTCCAGAGCGCTCGCCGAGCATCTGGCGGGCGGTATTGAGCACGTGGAGCCGGGTTCTCTGCACTCTAGGATCAGACATCTGCTCATGTTAGGCCCGGGGCGCGGACATACCTAGGACTTTCGACCCCCTCTGTTCCGAGTCATACGCCCCAGTTTATTTCCACCCGTTCGCCCCGCGGCGTGGCGACCAGGAGGCCGGTATCACCGAACGCCTCCTCGAGGTTCGCGCGGGTCTCGGAGAAGTGCGCCCAGTCCTCGGTGTGCACGCCGACCACCCGTTTCGCGCCCAGCAGGCGGGCCGCGGCCACGGCATCCGAGGAGGTCAGTGTGAGCGGAGCGTCGACGGCCGGCACCCGCGCGGCGCCCGCGTTGAGCACGGCGATGTCGATGGGAGCGAAGCGGTCCGCGATCTGCCCGACGAGGGGAAGGGAGGCGTTGTCACCGCTCACGTAGACGGTCGGCTCGCCCGGCGCCTGAAGCACGAATCCGATCACCGGACCCGACCGGCGTTCGGATCCTGGCGGACCGTGCAGGGCGGGCACGGCCGTGATCGTGACCGCGCCGATGTCGAAGGTCTCCCAGCCGTCGAGGCCGATCACGCTTCCGCCGAAGAGATCGTTCGCCGCCATCACGGTGCTGAGCGTGGGAACGCCCTGCGCGATCAGTTCGAGACCCTCGTAGTCGAGGTTGTCCTTGTGGCCGTGGTGCGACAGCAGCACGAGATCGACGGGCCCGAGCTCGCCTCGCGGGATGCCGGGGCCGTGTGTCTTCACGAGGGTGGTCGACCCCGGTTCGGCATAGGTCTGAGGCGCATCGAACGTGGGATCAGTCACGATGCGGAGGTTCGCGTAGTCGAGAAGGACCGTTGGTCCACCGATGTAGGTGATGGCTGTCGTAGACACCCTCTGAGCCTACGCTGGAGAGATGCCGAACCACCTGATGGATGCTGTGAGCCCCTATCTGCGGTCCCACGCCGACAACCCGGTCGACTGGTTTCCGTGGGGCGAGGCCGCCTTCGCGGAGGCGGAGCGCCGGGATGTGCCCCTGCTCGTCTCGATCGGCTATTCAACCTGCCACTGGTGCCACGTCATGGCGAGGGAGAGTTTCAGCGATCCGGACACCGCCGCGGTGATCAACGCCGGTTTCGTCGCCGTGAAGGTGGACCGGGAGGAGCATCCCGACGTCGACGCGAGCTACCTCGCGGCGGCGGGCGCGTTCACCGAGAACCTCGGCTGGCCGCTCAACGTGTTCGTGACCCCGCGGGGTCGCACCTTCTACGCCGGAACCTACTGGCCCCCGACGCCGATGGGCGGGCATCCGGCCTTTCGGCAGGTTCTCGAATCGGTGCTCGAGGCGTGGCGGGACCGGCGCGCCGAGGTGGAGGAGAGTGCCGCGGTCGTCGCGGAGGCGATCGCCGACCAGGGCGTGCCGGCGGCCGGAGCCCTGCCCGGTGACGCGGAGCTCGCGCTGGCGGTGCGGCACGTGCTCGAGGGCGAGGACACCGAGTTCGGCGGATTCGGTCGGGCGCCCAAGTTTCCGGTCGCTCCCGTGCTGCTCTTCCTGCTCGAACGGGGCGCCTCGGGGGATGCCGAGGCCGGCGCGCTGGCGACGCGCACCCTGCGCACGATGGCCGGCTCCGGGTTGCGCGACCCCATCGAGGGCGGCTTCTTCCGCTACGCGACGGCGCGCGACTGGACGGAACCGCACTACGAACGGATGCTCTACGACAACGCCCTGCTTCTGCAGGCCTACGCGCGACTCGAGCAGCTCGAGCCGGGCGCCGGCCGGGCCACCGCCGAGGGAGTCGTCTCCTTCCTCGATGCCGTGCTCTCCCAGCCGGGCGGCGGCTTCGCCTCGGCCCAGGACAGCGAGAGCACGGTCGACGGTGTGCGGGTGGAGGGCGGCTACTACGCTCTCGATGCCGCGGGCCGGGCGGCGCAACGACCCCCGGCGGTGGACGCCAAGGTGCTCACCGGCTGGAATGGTCTGGCGATCGAGGCCCTCGCCACGGCCGGATTTGCGCTCTCCCGTCCCGATTGGGTGGCGGCCGCGGGCGCGACGGCCGACGACATCCTGGCCCGGCATCTCGCGGCGGACGGCACCCTGCTTCGCGCGTCGATCGGCGAGCGAGTGTCGAGCGCCAGGGCCACCCTCGAGGACTACGGCATGCTCGCCGCCGGCCTCGTCACGCTCGCCGCGGCGAGCGGGGAGGTGCGGTACGCGATCGCCGCGCGCCGCCTCGTGGATGCCTCACTGGCGGCCGCCGCCGCGACCCCGTTCGGAGTGCCGGGCGGGGCGGATCCCGCGCTCGCCGTCCGCGGTCTGGCCCTCGAGGTCGACCCGTCCGAGGGCGCGTACCCGTCCGGGCTGAGCGCGATGGCCGCCGCCTCGCTGCGGCTTTACCTGCTCACCGGCCATGCCCCGTATCGGCAGGCGAGCGAACAAGCCATGGAGCTGCTCGCGCCCCTCGCGGTGCCGCGGCCGGTGTCGTTCGGCGGCGCGCTCGCCGTGATGTCCGCGCTCGCGGCCCCGGTCGCCCAGCTCGTGGTCGTGAGCGACGACCCCGACTCGGCCCTGGCCGCCGTCGCGCGCGGCTGGTTTCGAAGCGGGGCGGTCAGCACGGTGGTCACCCGCGCGCAGGCCGAGGCGTTCGCGGCCGCCGGGTTCGAGCTCTTCGAGGGCCGGGACCGGGAGGCCGCCTACCTCTGCGAGTCGTTCGTCTGCAGGCTGCCGCTCACCGATGCGGCCGAGCTCGAGCGCGCCCTGCTGTCCTGAGGCCGTTGCGGCCCTGTCGCGCAGCCGCCTCGTCTTCCCGTTTCCCCGGGACTCTGGTTGTGCAGGACGCTTGGCGCTCCCGGTCTCGTGGCCATGCTCTGGAGACTCTGGTTCTGCAGGACGCCCGGCGCCGGCAAACATCGGGTGTGACAGACTCGGTGTCCTGCACAACGGGAGTCTGCCAGGGAGAGTCTGCCCGTGGGTGCCGGGCGGAGGGGCGGGTGTCCTGCACAACGGGAGTCTCCAAGGAGCCACGGGGAGCCCGGCGGAGGGCGCAACGGGAGTGGCCAGAGGGCCTCAGCAAGCGACGGGCTAGGCGTCCTGCACAACGGGAGTGCTACCCGGAGCGCGGGTCGCGGAGCGAGCGGCGAGGAGCAACGCCACCCAGCCGACGGCAAGGAAGAGCTGCCCGAGCACGCCCACCGGAAAGTAGATGTGGTCTCGCAGGAACAGCACGGAGCCCACGACGACGAGCAACGCGCCCGGGATGGCCGGCCGGCCGGTCGAGGCGATCGCGACGACTCCGGCGATCGTCGCGGCGAGCACGAGGGCGACGCTGCCGACGAGTCCGAGGTCGCGGCCCAGGCCGAAAACCGTTCCGGTGGCCCGCCCCATGTCGTCGAGCCGCAGGCCGCCGGCCCCGATACCGGCGAGCACGTCGAGCGCCGTGTAGAAGGCGGCGTAGAGGAATCCGAGAGTGCCGACCAGCCAGCTCAACACGGCGCCGCGTCCGCGCAGGATCAGCCACGGCGCGAAGCCGAGGAGCGGGAACACCGCGAGGATGCCGATGTGCAGGTTCCGCCAGTATTCGGCGGTCGACGCGGTGAGGTGCATCGGGTGCGTGACCCCGACCGCCGCGAGGACGAGCGGCGGCAGGCCGACGGTGAGGTACGGAACGGCCGCGCGAGGTCTCATCGCGTCAGGCTCCAAGGCGCACGGGTGCTCAGCGGACAGTCTTGCGGGAGGTGATCACTCCCGTGTCGAATCCGAGCAGGTGCAGGCCGCCGTGGAATCGGGCGTGCTCGATCTTGATGCACCGGTCCATCACCACCGTGAGCCCCTTGCTCTCGCCGTAGATCGCGGCCTCCTGGTTCCAGATGCCGAGCTGCACCCAGACCACGGGGGACCCGATCGCGACGACATCGTCGATCACGGAGGGGATGTCGCTCGCCTTGCGGAACACATCCACGATGTCCGGCACCTCGGGCAGCGACGCGAGATCCGGGTACGCCTTCTGCCCGAGGATGGTGTCGGCATTCGGGTTGACGAAGTACACCCGGTAGTCGCTCGACTGCAGGAGGTAGGTGCCGACGAAGTAGCTCGACCGGGCCGCATTCGGCGACGCCCCGACGATCGCGATGGACTTCGCCTTGCGCAGGATCGCGAGCCGCTCCTTGGCGCTCGGACCCACCCAGGTGCGCTGCGACTTGAGCAGCTTGGCCAGCGGAGAGTCCGCCGGAAGCGCACAACTCAGGCCGTTCGGCAGGACCGTCACATCGGTCGGTGCTGTGCTCATCGGTTGCCCTTCGTCGCGGCCGTCAAAGCCTGGTCGAGGTCGTAAACAATGTCGTCCGGGTCTTCTATTCCTACACTGATGCGCACCAGTCCGGGAAGCACGCCGGCATCGGCGAGCTGCTGCTCGTTCAACTGCGCGTGCGTGGTCGACGCGGGATGAATGACGAGCGTCTTCGCGTCGCCGATATTCGCCAGATGGCTGGCCAGGTTCACCGACTCGATGAACGTCCGCCCCACCTCCCGGCCGCCCCGCACACCGAAGCTGAACACGGCTCCCGGCCCCTTGGGCAGGTATTTCTTCGCGCGGTCGAAGTGCGGGTGGCCGGGCAGCCCGGCCCAGTTCACGAACTCGATGCGCGGGTCGGCCTCGAGCCACTCGGCCACGATGCGCGCGTTGTCCACGTGCGCCTGGAGTCGGAACGGGAGGGTCTCGACGCCCTGGGCGAGCAGCCAGGCCGAGTGCGGGGACAGCGCGGGCCCGATGTCGCGCAGGTGCTCGGCGCGCAGCCGGGTGAGGAATGCGTACTCGCCGAAGTTGCCGTGCCAGTTGAGCCCGCCGTACGACGGCACCGGCTGGTCGAAGAGCGGGAAGTGCTCGTTGGCCCAGTGGAACCGGCCGGACTCCACCACCACGCCGCCGAGGGTCGTGCCGTGTCCGCCGAGGAACTTCGTGGCGGAGTGCACCACGACATCCGCCCCCCACTCGATCGGCCGGGTGAGGTAGGGGGTGGCGATCGTCGAGTCGATGATGAGCGGGATGTGGTGGGCATGGGCGACATCGGCGAGCCCCTCGAGGTCGGCGATCTCGCCGGAAGGGTTCGCCACGATCTCCGCGAAGATGAGCTTGGTCTTGTCGGTGATCGCCGCGGCGTAGTCCTCGGGGTTGGAGCCCTGCACGAACGTCGTGTCCACGCCGAACCGGCGCAGGGTCACGTCGAGCTGCGTGATCGACCCTCCGTACAGGCTCGCCGAGGCGACGATGTGGTCGCCGGCACCCGCGAGCGACGCGAAGGTGATGAACTGCGCGCTCAGCCCGCTCGCCGTCGCGACGGCGCCGAGCCCGCCCTCGAGCGAGGCGACGCGCTCCTCGAAGGAGGCGACGGTGGGGTTGGCCAGGCGGCTGTAGATGTTGCCGTACTTCTGCAGGGCGAAGCGGGCCGCGGCATCCGCGGTGTCGTCGAAGACGAAGGCGGTGGTCTGGTAGATCGGCAGGGCCCGCGCCCCGGTGACGGCATCGGGGATGTTCCCGGCGTGGATTGCGCGGGTGCGGAAGCCCCACTCTCGGTCTGTGTTGTCGCGTTCGGCCATGCGAGAACGCTACCCCAGCGTGGTCGGCCGGGCCGCGCGTGCACGCCACGAGGCGTAACACGCCCCGGCTAGCGCCAGCCGGGAAGCCAGTAGTGGGCCTGGGAGAACCAGGTGGGGATCTGCAGGCCGATCCAGACCGGGTAGAAGAAGGCGCTCACGAACACGGCGAGCACCAGGAACACCGCCACGATCCGGATGCCGCGCAACCGTCGCCAGGGCGGATCCGTGCGCGACCCGAGGATCAGGCCGATCACGAAGACAAGGCCGAGGAACATGTACGGCTCGAAGACGATCGCGTAGAACTGGAACACGGTGCGCTGGGTGTAGAGCAGCCAGGGCAGGTAGCCGGCGACCATGCCCATGAGGATCAGTCCCACCCGCCACTCGTGGTAGCGGATGAGGCGGTAGACGAGGTAGAAGATGGCCGCGGTGGCCGCGTACCAGATGAGCGGATTCGCGATCGAGGTGATGTACTGCGCGCATCCACCGGCGAACGTGCAGCCGCCCTGGCCCTGCGCCTGTCCCTCGTAGAAGAAGGCCGTCGGCCGCTGAAGGAAGAGCCAGCCGAGCGGGTTCGCCGCGTACGAGTGCACCGAGTGCTCGTTCACGTTGAAGTCGTAGACGCTCTGCTGATAGTGCCAGAAGCTCTGGATCGAGTGCGGTACCCACGAGAACACGCCGGTCGCCGCGTTGTCGGGGGCGTCCGCGAAGCCGCGGTAGTAGCCGCCGTAGGTGCGGAACCAGCCGAACCAGCTCGCGAGATAGGCCGCCACGGCGATGGGGACGGTGAGCAGGAAGGTGACCGGCGCCTGGCGGAACACGACGCCGCTCGCCCAGAACACGATCCCGGCCCGGCGACGCGCGACGGCGTCCACCACGAGGGAGTAGATCGCGAACGCGGCAAGAAAGTACAGGCCGCTCCACTTCGTGGCGCTCGCGAGTCCGAAGGCGAGTCCGGCGGCGACGAGCCAGGGACGGAACCATAGGGCCGGCCCCCAGTCCGTGCTTCGGCCGGCATCCGTCCTGGCCGCCATCCACGCGGAGAGCCTCGACGCGCTCTGGGAGCGGTCGAGCAGAATGGCCCAGAAGCCCGCGAGGGTGAGGATCATCACGAAGTTGTCGAGCAGCGACGTGCGGGACATCACGATGGCGTGGCCGTCGATCGCCATCAGGCCGCCGGCGATCGTCGCGAGAACCGTCGACTTGAGGAGGGCGCGGGCGATCATCGCGAGCATGAACACCGCGAGGATGCCGACAACGGCGGTGCTGATGCGCCAGCCGACGCTGCTCTCCGCACCGAGCGCCCGCAGCCCGAGCGAGATGAGCCACTTTCCGAGCGGCGGATGTGCAACGTACGACCCGGCGGACGTGTAGATGTTCACGTTGCCGGCGTTGAAGCTCTTGTCGGCCTCGGCCGGCCACGACCCCTCGTAGCCGAGGTTCATGAGCGTGTATGCATCCTTCACGTAGAAGGTCTCGTCGAAGACGAGGGAGTGCGGGTCGCCGAGCCGCCAGAGCCGCAGCACGGCGGCGAGCAGGGTGACGGCGATCGGGCCGCCCCAGTACCAGAGGCGCTGCCGCAGCGGGGTGCCGAGCATCCGCCCCCACCAGGCGTCGATTCGGGTCAGCGGATGTTCCCCGCCGGTCGCGTCGTCTCTCCCCTGCTCGGGCGCGCTCCCGGCCGCGGGGGCGACGAGCGCGTCGAAGCCGGCGTCTGGTCTGGTCACAGGAGCAATGGTAGGGGAGCGGACCGGGGAGAACCGGATGGGAGGATGGGGCCATGATCATCCTCGCCGCGACTCCGATCGGCAATCTCGGTGACGCCTCCCGGCGCCTCGTGGAGGCCCTCGGCAATGCCGAGGTCATCGCCTCGGAGGACACCAGGGTCACCATCCACCTCATGCGCGCCCTGGGCATCGAGAACCGGCCCCGGCTGATCGCCCTGCACGAGCATAACGAGGTGGCCAAGGCGGCCGAGATCGTGGAGCTCGCCCGGGGCATCGACGTGCTCGTGCTCACCGACGCCGGAATGCCGGCCATCAGCGACCCCGGCTTCTCGATCGTGACGGCGGCGGCGGCGGCCGGGGTGACGGTCACCGCCCTGCCCGGCCCCTCCGCGGTCATCACCGCGCTCGCCGTGTCCGGCCTGCCGACCGACAGGTTCACGTTCGAGGGGTTCCTGCCCCGCAAGGGCCGTCTCGCCTTTCTGCGCACGCTCGCGCGGGAACCGCGAACCATGGTCTTCTTCGAGTCGCCCAATCGGCTGGCCGGGGCCCTCGGCGACATCGCCACGGCCCTCGGCGACGATCGTCGCGTCGCCGTCTGCCGGGAGCTCACGAAACTCTACGAGGAGGTGCGCCGAGGAACCGCCGCCGAGCTCGTCGAGTGGGCCACCGCCGGGGTGAAGGGCGAGATCTGCATCGTCGTGGAGGGCGGGGCGGCCCAGCAGGTGGACCTCGCGACCGGCATCGGTCAGGTCCTGGCGCTGGTGGAGTCCGGTTCCCGGCTCAAGGAGGCCGCGGCCGAGGTGGCCGAGGCCACCGGTCTGGGCAAGCGCGACCTCTACGAGGGGGCGCTCAGCTCGCGCGGGGTCAGCTCGCGCTGAGCCTCTCGATGTCGCTCGTGCGCAGCACGAGATCGGCGGCCAAGGCGGAGTCGGCGATGCTCTCCGGGCGGCTCGCGCCGGGGATCGGGATTACGCAATGGCCGAGCGCGAGCTCCCAGGCGAGGGTGACCCGCTGCGGGCTCACCCCGAGCTCCTCCGCGATCTCGGCGAACGCCGGATGGTCGGCGAAGACCTCGCCGCCCCGCCTCGCGCCGCCGAGGGGGCTCCAGGGCAGGAAGGCGATCTCCCGCTCGACGCAGTAGTCGAGCTCACCCTCGCTCGAGCGGTAGGCCGGCGAGAACTGGTTCTGCACCGACACGAGCCGGCCGCCGAGCACATGGTCGGCGAGGGCGATCTGCCTGACGTTGGCGTTGGAGATGCCGGCCATCCGGATCACGCCCTCGTCCATGAGCTCGCGGATGGCGCCCATCGACGTCTCGTAAGAGACTCCCGGGTCCGGGCGATGAAACTGGTAGAGGCCGATCGTGTCCACGCCCAGTCGGCGTCGCGACTCCCTGGCCGCCTGCTTGAGGTGGGCGGGGGAGCCGTCCCTGTCCCACGGTCCGCCGTCGCGGTGCACGAGCCCGCCCTTGGTCGCGACGAGCACTCCCGAGGTGTCGCCGGGCCAGGAGGCGAGGGCCTCGGCGACGAGGGTCTCGTTGTGGCCCTGCCCGTCGGCGTCCGTCGTGTAGGCGTCGGCCGTGTCGATGAGAGTGATGCCGGCGTCGAGGGCGGCATGGATGGTGCGGATCGCCTGGGGGCGCTCTGGCCGACCCTCGATCGACAGGGGCATCGCGCCGAGCCCGATCGCGCTCACCTTCGTGTCGCCGATCCTGCGATATCTCATGCCGCAAGCCTAGGGCGGCCCCGACCGGTGCGCGGCTGATGTCGACTCGTGACAGGTAGACCGATTTTTCTGCCCCCTCTTGTGGTTACTTTTGCTCACGATTAGGGTCGCGTTTGTGCGGTTTCGCGCGTCATGCCTTGTGCTCAGGAAGGATTATGAATGACCATTTTCGCGCGCCCGGGGGCGTCCTCACGAAGGATCGTCGCCATAGTGGCCACGGCGGCGGCCGTCGTCGCCCTGTCGTTCACGGGAGTCTCGGCGGCCACCGCCGCGGATCGAGTCCCGTTCTCCGGCTCCGTGCCGTCGTGGGCGAAGACCGCCAACGACGCCGGGGCACCGGCCGCCGACACCACGGTGGAGGGTGAGATCTACCTGCCCCTGCGCAATGCGGCGGCGGCCGAGACCCTCGCGGTCGCGGTGTCCACTCCCGGTGCGCGCGGCTACCGCCAGGCGCTCACCCCCCAGCAGTGGATCCAGCGCTTCTCCCCGACCCAGGCCGACCTGGACGAGGTGGTGAACTACCTCACGTCGCAGGGCCTCACGATCAGTGCGGTGCCGGCCAGCCGGCAGTTCGTCGTGTTCCGGGGCACGGCCGCCCAGCTCAACGCGGGCTTCGCCACCGACCTCCACAAATACTCCTACGCCGGCCAGACCCTCGTCGCGCCGGCTGCAGCCCCCTCCGTGCCCGCCGCTCTCGGCGCCAAGGTCTCGGGTGTCAGCCTCGACCAGGCCCGCTTCCTCACCAGGCCGGACTCGATCAAACAGGGCGATCTCGGCGGGGCAGACGACGTGAAGGCGTTCGGTCGCCAGGCGGCCGTCACCCCCACGATTCCGGCCCCCTGCTCGACCTACATCGGCCAGAACACGGTCACGGTGCCGCCGGCCTACGGCAAGACCCAGTTCAGCACCAACATCTGCGGGTACACCCCGGCCCAGCTGCGCTCGGCCTACGGGCTCGACTCGCTCGCCAAGTCGGGCGTCAACGGAGCCGGCCAGACCGTGGCGATCATCGACGCCTACGCCTCTCCGTCGATCGTGAGCGACGTCAACACCTACTCGACTGCTCTCGGTGAGCCGGGCCTCACCTCGGCGACGTACCGGCAGATCGTGCCAGCGCCGAGCGAGTTCAAGGACCAGGAGGCCTGCGGATTCCCCAGTGGCTGGCAGGGTGAGCAGACCCTCGACGTCGAGTCGGTGCACGGGATCGCCCCCGGGGCCACCATCCTCTACGTCGGCGGCTTCAACTGCGGCGGCGGGCTCGATGTCGCACTGGCGAACGTGCTCGACAACAAGCTCGCCACCATCGTGAGCAACAGCTATGGCAACGTCGGGGAGGCCATCCCCTTCGACGCCCTCAAGGGCGCGGAGAACCTGCACATCCAGGCCGCGGGCACGGGAATCGGGCTCTACTTCTCGAGCGGTGACAACGGTGACGAGGTCGCCAACCTCGGCTTCGTGTCTCCCGACTTCCCGGCATCCTCGCCATACGTCACGGCGGTCGGCGGCACGAGCCTCGGCATCGACAAGGGCGGCAAGATCGCCCTCGAGACCGGATGGGGCGACACCGCCGACGTGATCACGTCGACCGCCGGAGTTCTGGCATACACCGAGACGCCTCCCGGAACCCTGTTCCTCGGCGGAGCGGGCGGCGGCACAAGCGGCGTCTTCAAGGCGCCCGCCTACCAGCGCGGAGTCGTGCCGGCGTCGCAGGCGAAGGGCTTCAGGGTGTCCCCGGACATCGCGGCGCTCGCCGACCCGTACACCGGCTTCTCGATCGGCATCAGCCCGATCGTGGATGACACGACCCTCGAGACCGGCGCCTTCGAGCGGGACACCTACGGTGGTACGTCGCTCGCGTCGCCGATCGTGGCCGCGCAGATCGCGATCGTTCAGCAGGCGACCCGCACCTCGATCGGGTTTGCGAACCCGACCCTGTACGGGCTCGACCGCATCCTGCCGTCGTCGTTCCGTGACGTGGTGCCGCAGGATCCGCGTCAGGCTCTCGTCTACACCAGCGCCAGGAGCGGGCGCAGCTTCCTGATCAGCCTCGACACCGACACCTCGCTCACCACGGCGAAGCGGTACGACAACGTGACGGGCATCGGCGGGGTGACCTTCGGGTTGCTGTCGCTGCTCGCCCAGGGCAGGCACTAACCGCGACACCGTGATCCGGCGGTCGAGCGGGCGCACCAGCTGCGACGCTCGATCGCCGGATCTCGCCACGGGCGAACGCCGACGCACATAACACTCCCCGGTCGGCGAATAGACTGGACCCCATGGCCGCCGGTGATTCCTTCTATATTGCGACGCCCATCTTCTATGTGAACGATGTGCCGCACATCGGTCACGCGTACACCGAGGTGGCGGCCGACGTTCTGGCGCGCTGGCACCGCCAGGGCGGCGACGACACCTGGCTGCTCACCGGCACCGACGAACACGGCCAGAAGATCCTGCGTACGGCCGTCGCCAACGACACCACGCCCAAGGCCTGGGCCGACAAGCTCGTCGCGGATGCCTGGCTGCCGCTGCTCAAGACGATCAACATCGCCAACGACGACTTCATCCGCACCACCGACGCGCGCCACGAGAGCGCCGTCACGATCTTCCTGCAGAAGCTCTACGACGACGGGTTCATCTACTCGGGTGAGTACGAGGGCTACTATTGCGTGGGCTGCGAAGAGTACAAGCAGATCGATGACCTGATGGAGCTGCCGAGCGGCGACTACGCCGGCAAGCTGCTCTGCAAGATCCACTCGATCCCCGTCGAGGTGCTCAAGGAGAAGAACTACTTCTTCCGCATGAGCGACTTCGAGCAGAAGCTGCTCGACCTGTACGAGTCGCAGCCGGACTTCATCCAGCCGGAGAGCGTGCGCAACGAGATCATCCAGTTCGTGAAGTCGGGGCTCGACGACCTCTCCATCTCGAGGTCCAGTTTCGACTGGGGCATCAAAATCCCGTGGGACCACAGCCACGTGCTCTACGTCTGGTTCGACGCGCTGCTCAACTACATCACCGCGATCGGCTACGGCACGGACGAGCAGAACTTCGACCGCCGCTGGCCGGCAGTGCAGCTCGTCGGCAAGGACATCGCCCGGTTTCACGCCGTGATCTGGCCCGCCATGCTCATGGCCGCCGGGCTGCCGACGCCGAAGCGGGTGTTCGGGCACGGCTGGCTCCTCGTCGGCGGCGAGAAGATGTCCAAGTCCAAGCTCACCGGAATCGCGCCGTCGCAGATCACCGACACCTTCGGCGTCGACGCCTTCCGCTACTACTTCATGCGCGCCATCAGCTTCGGCCAGGACGGCTCGTTCAGCTGGGAAGACCTCTCCGCGCGCTACCAGGCCGAGCTCGCCAACGGCTTCGGCAACCTCTCCTCCCGCGTGATCGCCATGCTGACCCGCTACCGGGCGGGCGAGATCCCAAGCGACGTCACCCTGTCCGAGGCGGACGAGGCGATCTTCGCCGCGTCGACGCGAGTGACGGCCGAGGCGGATGCCGCGATCGAGCGACTGGCGATCCACGAGGCGCTCGCCGCCATCTGGACCCTCGTCGACGACCTCAACGGCTACATCACGATTCAGGAGCCGTGGGCCCTCGCCAAGGACCCCGCGAACGCCGACCGGCTCGACGCGGTGCTCTTCACCGCGCTGCGCGGGCTCGGCACGCTGGCCGTTCTGCTGTCGCCGTTCGTTCCGGACGCGGCCGAGAAGCTCTGGTCGGCGATCGGCGGCGTCGGCGCCGTTCAGCGTCAGGATGTTCGCGCCGCCTTCGACTGGGCCGGCGGCCCGATGGTCACGCCGCTGGAAAGCTCGCTCTTCCCGCGCATCGAATCGCCGGAGCCCGCGCCCGCCTCCTAGCGCCCAAGTTGACGAGGGCTCGATCCCGTCGCAGACTGGCACTCGGTGGCAGCGCAGCCGCCGGTGAGCAGTGAGGATGCCCGATGCCCCAGGCCGTCAGATTCTCGAAGTACGGCGGCACCGAGGTGCTCGAACTCGTCGAGATGGATGCCCGCCCGCCCGGCCGCCGCGAGGTGCAGGTCTCCGTGGTGAGCGCCGCCATCAACCCGGGGGAGATCGCGATCCGCGACGGTCGCGCCCGGGAGGTCTTTCCCGCCCATTTCCCGGAGGGCCAGGGCAGCGACTTCGCCGGGATCGTCACCGCTGTCGGCGAGGGAGTGGACTTTCCGCACGTCGGCGAGGAGGTCATCGGCTTCTCGGACGGCAGGAACGCCCAGGCGGGGTACGTGACGATCGATGCCTCCCGCGTCATCCCGAAACCACACGGGGTCGGCTGGAACGAGGCGGCGAGCCTGTTCGTCGCCGGCACCACCGCCCGCGCCTGCATCGCGGCTGTCGACGTGCGCCCCGGGGACACCGTGGTGGTCGCCGGCGCCGCCGGAGGGGTGGGGGTGATCGCCACCCAGCTCGCGGTGCTGGCCGGTGCCGCCGTGGTGGCGACGGCGAGCGAGGAGAACCACGCCTTCCTGCGCAGCGTGGGCGCCATCCCGGTGGCCTACGGCAAGGGCCTGGCCGACCGGATCCGCAAGATGGTGCCGGACGGCGTCGACGCCTTCATCGACGCCCACGGCGAGGGAAACGTGCAGGTGGCGGTGGAGCTCGGCGTGCCGCGGGACCGCATCAACACCATTGCCGACTTCGCGGCGAAGAAGAAGTACGGGGTGAAGGCGGCCGGGATGTCGACCGTGCAGCCCCGGGAGGCGCTCACTGAACTGGTCAGGCTGGTGGCGAACGGCGAGCTGAAGATCCCGGTCTATGCGACCTATCCGCTCGATCGGGTGCGTGCCGCGTACGAGCGCCTCGCGGCCGGACATGGCCTCGGCAAGATCGTGCTCGAGGTGCGGCCCGCCGACTCCGTGTGACCGGGCGGCGGAGGCGCGCCGGGTAAGATTCGGGGATGCCCGCGCTGGAGAACTCCCAAGGCCCGATCCGCCGGCGTGACACCTCGTCGGAGCAGGCCAAGACCCGCGACCTGAGCTACCCGCCCCTGCCGGAGGCCCTCGTGGTCGCGGTCTACGACAACCACACGCACCTCGAAATCGCCGACGGCGAAGACCCGCTCGACTACCGCGAACAGCTCGACCGCGCGTCCAGCGTCGGCGTGCGCGGGGTGGTGCAGGTGGGCGGCGACCTCGAGACGTCCCGCTGGTCGGCCGAGATGGCGGCCAAGGAACCGCGGATGCTCGCGGCAGTGGCCATCCATCCGAACGAGGCTCCGCGGTACGAGGAGGCGGGCACCCTCGACGCCGCCATCGCGGAGATCGACGAGCTCGCCGGGCGACCACGCGTTCGCGCCGTGGGCGAGACCGGGCTCGACTTCTTCCGCACCGGGGAAGACGGCCGCGCGGCCCAGTACCGGTCGTTCGAGGCGCACATCGCCATCGCCAAGAAGCACGACATTGCGATGCAGATCCACGATCGCGATGCCCACTCCGAGGTGATCGCCACCCTGCGTCGGGTGGGCGCCCCGGAACGCACGGTGTTCCACTGTTTCTCCGGCGACGCGGACATGGCGAGGCTCTGCGCGGACAACGGCTGGTACCTGTCCTTCGCCGGCACGGTCACCTTCAAGAACGCGGCGAACCTCAGGGAGGCTCTCGAGGTGATCCCGCGCAGCCAGATCCTGGTGGAGACGGATGCGCCGTTCCTCACCCCGGCGCCGTACCGCGGGCGTCCGAACGCTCCATACCTGATCCCGCACACCCTGCGATTCATGGCCGACCATCTCGGCACGGACGTGTCGATGCTCGCCGCGCAGATCTCGTCCAACACCGAACTCGTCTACGGCAGCTGGGATGCCGAACCGGTAACCCACGAACAGGGTTCGCCATACGACGAGGCCGTCGACTCGTCCGAGCTCGCGTGAACGGGCACCCGATGCCGGAGCCGTCGAAGCTGCTGGGCCCCGCGGAGATCCGCGACCTCGCCGAGTTGCTGGACATCCAGCCCACCAAGAAGCTCGGCCAGAACTTCGTCATCGACGCCAATACGGTGCGGCGCATCGTGAAGGCCGCGGGGGTGAGCGCCGGCGAGACCGTCGTGGAGGTGGGGCCGGGGCTCGGCTCCCTCACCCTCGGCCTGCTCGAGGTCGGGGCGTCGGTGGTGGCCGTGGAGATCGACAGGCGGCTCGCCGCCCAGCTGCCGGTGACGGTCGAGCTGTTCCGGCCGGACGCGCCGCTCACCGTGATCACGGCGGACGCCATGACGATCACCGAGCTGCCGGGGGAGCCGACGTCCCTCGTCGCGAACCTGCCGTACAACATCTCGGTGCCCGTGCTGCTGCACTTTCTCGAGTACTTCCCACGGCTCGCGTCCGGCCTCGTCATGGTGCAGTCCGAGGTGGGTCAGCGGATCGCGGCCACGCCGGGATCCAAGATCTATGGGAGCCCGAGCGTGAAGGCCGCCTGGTATGGCGTCTGGCGCACGGCCGGGCAGGTGAGCCGGCAGGTGTTCTGGCCGGTGCCCAATGTCGACTCGATTCTCGTGCGTTTCGAACGGCGAGAACAGCCGGGAACCGAGTCCGAGCGTCTCGCGACCTTCGCCCTCATCGACGCGGCCTTCCAGCAGCGGCGCAAGATGCTCCGGCAGTCGCTCTCGGTTGTTCTCGGGTCGAGCGCCGAGGCATCCGCCCGTCTGGAGGCGGCCGGGGTCGCCCCGACGGCCCGCGGCGAGGAGCTCACGGTGCTCGATTTTCTGTCCATTGCGCGGTCCGGTGCGTCCGAGGCGGTCGAGCGCGTCGGCTAGGTTGGAGTAATGACCACCGCGGCCGCTCCGAAGGTGGTTCACGCGCGCGCGCCCGGTAAAATCAATGTTTTCCTCAAGGTTGGCGCCCTGCTCCAGGACGGCTACCACGACGTCGCGACCGCCTATCAGGCCGTCTCTCTCAGCGAAGACGTGCGGGCGTCGGCCGCCGACGACTTCTCGGTGACCTTCAGCGGGCCGATCGACTCGTCGAAACTCGCCACCGGCGGAACGAACCTGGCCATCAAGGCGGCGAGGCTGCTCGCCCGCAAGGCCGGCTACCGCGGGGGTGTGCACCTCGAGATCGAGAAGCACGTGCCGATCGCCGGGGGAATGGGCGGCGGATCCGCGGATGCCGCGGCGACTCTCCTCGCCTGCGATGCGCTCTGGGGCACCGAGCTCTCGCGCGAGGACCTCCTCGATCTCGCCAAGCAGCTCGGGTCGGACGTTCCGTTCGCGTTCACCGGAGGCACCGCCATCGGCACCGGTCGCGGCGACCAGCTGAGCCCGGCGCTCGCGAAGGGCCAGTTCCAGTGGGTGCTCGCCTTCGCCGACTTCGGTCTGAGCACGCCCCTCGTCTACAGCGAACTCGACCGGCATCGCGACCGGCATTCCCAGGACATCTTTCCGGCGGCCGTGCAGCCGCAGGTGGACGCCAATGTGCTTCAGGCGCTGCGCGCCGGCGACCCCCACATGCTCGCCGAGGTTCTGCACAACGACCTGCAGGCCCCGGCGCTGCACCTTGAGCCCGAACTCGCCAGGGTGATCGAACTCGGCGAGGAGAACGGCGCGCTCGCCGGCATGATCTCGGGCTCCGGCCCCACCGTCGCCTTCCTCGCGGCGAACCTGGACGGCGCCCTCGAGCTGCAGATCGCCCTGAGCGCGGCCCGGCTCACGGTCGTGCGCGCGACGGGCCCGGTGCACGGCGCCCGCATCCTCAGCGCCTGAGCCGTCCGCCCCGAGTCGGGGCGCGCCGCGCACCTCTCGCGTTTGGTCGGGTCCGCTCGGTTCGTTTCTCCTCTTTTCACCACTGCATCCCGCACATCAGCTCCGCCACAGCGCGGCGAGCGGGCGCGCGGGGCGCGCCGCGCGTGGGGGATCGCCTCAGCGTCGGTGACGGATCACGTTGACGCCCGTGAACGCCCACTCGGAGTCGACCCGGTAGCCGAGCCGCTCCAGCTTGACCGTCACGCTCGACCGCCAGTCCTGATTGGTGCTGGTACCAGCCAGACGACGGCGGTGTCGTCGAGTCGCGCGGTGACCGCGTCGAGCGGATACCTGGTCTCCCAGAGACGGCCGGTCTCGGCGGCCGGTGTCTTGAGCTTCACGTCGATGAGTCCGTCGAAGGCGTCGGGGTATGAGACCGCGATCACGCGCGTCGTGGCGGAGGCGTGCCGACGCACCGGGCCGTAGATGACAGCCTGCGGAGTGCTCATCGGTTCGTTCGCTCGCTCGGCCGAGACGAGCGCGGCGACATCGCTCCACGACGACTCCTGTTTGGCCTCCGGTGCCCGCTGCGCCAGGTAGTGCGGCAGGGCGAGGGCAAGGCATGCCGCGATGACGACCGCGATGAGCCGGCGGCGGCGAAGCGCGGCCACGGCCACCGCCATGAGCGCCGCGGCGGCGGGCGTGACGAAGGTGAGGTAGCGCGGCGAGTACAGGGGCGAGACGAGCATCGACGCGACGAGGAGACCCATCGTGGGCACGACGATCCAGGGCAGCGTGATCGCCAGCAACGATGGGCCGGGCGACCACCGCTCCGGCGGGGTCGTCCGTGCGCGCGACCGTCGCGTCGACCGCAGCGCGAGCAGCACAGCGCCGAGGGCGACGAGCAGCCAGCCCACGGCCGCGAAGAGCGGGTTCTTGTAGAACAGCTGGGTGACGAAAATGCCGCGCAGCGTGGTCGGGCCGATCGGATCGATCCAGCTCACCTGCCCGGATTGGGCGACGACGACCGCGGCGAAGGGGAGCAGGAGAACGGCGGCGGACGCGGACGCGATGGCCCAGCGGCCGAGGGAGCGCGAGGAATGCCCGGGGCGCGTCGCGTTGCCGCGTCTTTCGGCCAGCCAGGTGAGGGCGGCGGTGACCCCGTGCGCCGCCACGATGAGCGCGAGGTAGGCGAAGAAGACCGTGCCGAGCGCCGCAAAGAGACCGTAGGACACCCACCAGCGGGTTCGGCCCGACCGCCAGGCGGAGACGAAGACGGTGGTCAGCGCGACGGCGAACAGGGCGGTCGCTGCGTAGGAGCGGCCCTCGGCGCCGGCCCAGGTGATCCTGGGCAGCAGCACGAGCAGCAGGCCGGCCAGCACGGCGACGCGGCCGCTCGAGAGTCGGCGAACGAGCAGCACGGTGGCGGCGGCGGCCGCCCCGGTCGCGAGGGCGCTCGGCAGGCGGAGGGTGAACGGCGTGTAGCCGACGAGGTCGAACCAGAGGTGCATGACGCCGTAGTAGAGGCCGTGCACGGCGTCCACGGTGCCGAGCATGCTCCAGAGCTGGGGCCAGCTGCGGGTCGTTGCCGAGATGGTGGCCGCCTCGTCGTACCAGATCGAGGGCTGCCAGGAGAGAAGCGCGGTGATCACCACGCCGAGGGCGCCGATGGCGAGCGGGCCGAGCCAGCGCCGGGGCCGAGCGGTGGGGCTCGCGGTGGCGGAGGGAGCCTGGCGTTCGAGAACGCTCATCCGGTCACCGCCTCTCGAGTTCGGTAGTGCTGCTAAAGGGTGCCACAACCACGAAACGAGGGGTCCGAAGCGCTGGGCGCTACGGACCCCTCGGGGTCTCGATCTGACTACTTGGCGATCACGGTGATCTTGGCGATACCGACGAGCAGCTGCGACTTGACGGCATCCGTCTTGAAGGTCTTGTCGAGCAGGTCGGCCGCGTCAGCGGAGATGTGCACCGTCGTGCCCTCGAGGATGGCGTTGTTGCCGTCCATCTGGAGCGGCTTGAGCGTTCCACCGTAGAGGTTGAACAGGTCGACCTGGGTCGCCGCGGAGGTGCCGTTGACCGAGACATCACCGTAGAGGAGCGACTTGCCCGGGTCGATGGTGAAGTTGGTCAGTTCGACCTTGGTCGCACCGGCGGTGAGCGAGAAGCCCGATCCCTCGTGCTTGATGGTGCCCTGGACGTACGGGCGGAGCTTCTTGGCCGGGTCGTAGTAGTCCACGTTTCCACCGGTGATCGGGAAGTGCAGGCTGCCGTCGACGAGCGTCGCTGTTCCGACGGTTCCGGCGGTCAGGCCGAGGCTCTTGAGGGCGGCGGCGAAGTTGGCGTCGAGCAGCACGGCGGTGTCGACACCGGTGAGGCTCGGGATGGACGCCAGCGGCTTCTGCGCGGCGGGAGCCGCGGAGGCCTTGGTGCCGGTTGAGGTGTCGGTGCTCGCGGTGCTGGAGCAAGCCGCGAGGCCCGCAACGAGGAGGCCGGCGGTGATGATCCCGATTGTTGCCTTGTGGAAGTTGCGCATGATGTGATCCTTTGTCTGTGGCTCGCCTTGGTGACAAGCGGTTCTGGTAGTGAGTTCGGCCCCCTGCGCGAATCGGTTTGGAATTGTCCCCGGCTGTTATCGTTCCGTTACCTTCGCGTCGCGCTCGCGGCATCCGCCCCCGGCTCTGACAACGCAGGAGAATCGCGGTAATCCGCCGCGATCCCGGGGTCTTTGCGGTGATTGGACGCGGATCTCCTGCGTCTTCAGACACGCGGGCAGACACGCGCGCAGACACGCCGGTGGATGCGGGGGCGTCTACCGGGGCGCGGCGCGGAGGCGGGATGCCGCCCGCGTCACCGGGCCCCACAGGCGGGCCCGACCATCCGGACCGGTGCGCCAGAGGGCCATCGCCACGATCACCACGATCGCGACCGAGATCGCGACCTGCGAAACCGCGTGAGACGGGATGAGCAGCCGCACGGTGAGCGCGAGGGGCACGGCCGACCACTCCCAGCGTCCGCTCAGCGCGATGAACGGCACGAGCAGCAGCGCGTACCAGGGGTAGCGCGGGCTCACGATGAGCAGCGTCGTGCCGATCATCACCACCTGGCCGAGCCACGGGCGTTCCGGGTCGGTCTTCCACCACACGAGCACCGCCGTGACGGCGAGCAGCACCGCCGCGACGGCGAGGGCGGCGGCCTTCGGCACGAACAGGGTCAGCAGGGTGAAGCGGCTCCCGCTGTTGTAGCCCTCCTCGGAGAGGTAGCCGGGCAGGTAGCCGAGCACCGCGATTCCGGTGGTCGCCACGTAGGGCACGTACAGCAGCGCGAAGGTGACGATCGCCGCGGTCGCGACCTTCCACGGCTGCCGCCGTAGCAGCGCGGGCGCCGCGATCACCGGGATGAGCTTGGCCGCGATGGCCGCGCCGAGCGCGATGCCGCCGCGAAAGCGCAGTCCGCGGGCCACGGCAAGGGTGGCCACGACCACGAGCAGGGTCCCCAGCACGTCGATGTGCGAGTTCGTCACCGCCTCGGTGGCCACGAGCGGGCTCCACGCCCAGAGCGCGGCCCAGCGCGGGTCGATCCCGCGGCGCCGCATCGCCGCGATCAGCAGCAGCGTGATGCCGACGCTCATCAACAGGCCCGTGAGTTGCAGCGGCCAGTATTCGGCCCCCGGACCCGTGACGAAGCGCACGGCGGCGAAGAACAGCTCGCTCGTCGGCGGATAGATGGTCGGCACCGTCGACCGGTTGAGGGCGGTGCAGAACACCTCGTGCGACGGCCGCGACGACGTGAGGTGGGTGCGTGGCTGGGTGCAGCGCTGGGTGCCGTCGGCGTTCTCGACTGCGGCGGGGAACAGCCAGTCCGGCCGCAGGTCGGCGAGCGCGTCGTCGACGGGCACATAGCGGTAAGGCGAGATCCCGGCGTTCTGCACGATGCCATCCCAGGCGTAGCGGGCGGAGTCCGTGCTCGTGTTGGGCGGGCCGGCCATCGCCGCTCCGCCGAGCAGCACCGAGCCGGCCACGATCAGCGCCACGGCCGCCCGGGCCGGAACCCGCCGCAGCAGAACGACGGCCGCGGCGAAGAGCACCCAGAGGGCGGCGGTCGCGGCGAGGAGGGCGAGCGGCCTGTCGCTGTCGAAGTAGCCGAGCGCCGAGACCGAGACGGCGGTGATCGCCGCCATCGCGGCGAGCAGCACGGAAACGATCGCGACTCTCACCCGCTTATCCTGTCGCACCGGTGGCGGCGTCGACCGGCGGCGGGACGGTGCCGTTCCCGAACCGTAAGATTTGGCACGCCGTGTAGCGGTACTCGGGATGCTCAAATGGGAACATGCGCCGCCTCCTGCTCGATGCCCGACGGATCCTCCGCGCGCCGTCGCGCAATCCGCGTTCGGCGGTGGTGCTCGGCCGCCTGCTCGCCATCGCCTTTCTCGTCTGCTTCGGCACCGGGTTGTACAGCCACTTCCTGCAGCAGCCGCTGCCGTGGATGGTGTTCGCCACCCGGCCGGCCTGGCTCTACCAGCTCAGCCAGGGCATTCACATCACCGCGGGCATCGCCTGCTTCCCGCTCATCCTCGGCAAGCTCTACGCCGTGTTCCCCGAGCTGTTCCAGAGCCCACCGATCCGCGGCTTCGCGCACTTCCTCGAGCGGGCCTCGATCGCGATCTTCGTCGCGGCGTCGCTCGTGCAGATCTCCACAGGGCTGCTCAACACCTACCAGTGGTACCCGTTCCCCTTCCCGTTCAAGCAGGTGCACTTCGCTCTCTCGTTCGTGATCATCGGGTCGCTCGCCATCCACATCGCCGTGAAGCTCCCGGTGATCGCCCGCTACTGGACCCGCAAGAACAGCTTCGACGCGGAGGGCAACCTCGTGCTCGACGCGGAAGAGACTGCCGCACCCGAGACTGCCGCGCCCGAGACTGCCGCGCCCGAGACTGCCGCACCCGAGACTGCCGCACCCGAGACTGCCGCACCCGAGACTGCCGCACCCGAGACTGCCGCGCCGGAGAGGGCCGCGACGGGACTCACCGGCAGGCTGGTGAACTGGATCGACACGGCGCCCCCGCGGGAACCCCGCGTCTCGAGGCGCGGCTTCGTCACCACCATCGGAGTCGCGACCGCGGCGGTGGTGGCCCTCACCGCCGGCCAGTCCTTCCGCGTGCTCGACGGCATCAACGTCTTCGCCCCGCGCAAGCAGGGCACCGGGCCGAACGCGCTGCCGGTGAACCGCACGGCGCGCGCCGCCCAGGTGACGAGCGACGACGTGGCGGGGGGCTGGGCGCTCACGGTCTCCCGGGGCTCCACCGCGAAGAGCTTCAGCCTCGCCGACCTCGCCGCGCTGCCGCAGCACCGGGTTGACCTGCCGATCTCCTGCGTGGAGGGCTGGAGCCAGCTCGCCTCCTGGCGTGGCGTTCGGTTGCGCGACCTGATGGACAGCGTCGGGGCCCACCCCGACGAGGACCTCCGGCTCACCAGCCTGGAGAAGCGGGGCGGCTACCGCGTCACCGAGATGGGGGCGGAGTTCGTGCAGGATGACCTCACCCTCGTCGCCCTCGAACTCAACGGCGAGCCGCTCGACCTCGACCACGGCTACCCCGCCCGCATGATCGCGCCCGGCCGGCCCGGCGTGCTGCAGACCAAGTGGCTGTCGAAACTGGAGGTGATCTGATGAAGGCCTGGCGTTCCGCCCTCGTCATTCTCGGCGTGCTGCTCACCCTGTTCGGGGCATACGTGATGCTCGACACGGTGAAGCCCGTGAAGATCGCCGGCGTGGCGCTGTGGTTTCTCGCCGCGCTCATCCTGCATGACGGCATCATCGCGCCGATCGTGTTCGGCGTCGGATTCGCGCTGCGCAAGGTCGGCCGATCGATTCCGGTCGCCGTGCTGGCGATACTCCAGGCCGGGCTCGTCGTCGCGTCGGTGTTCGCCATCATCGTGCTGCCGGCCGTCTACAAGAAGACCCTGGGCACGAAGAACCCCACCGTGCTGCCGTTCGACTACGGCACTCGCCTCGTGATCGTCTGGGTGGCGGTGGCGGTGCTCACCGCCGCGGCGATCGCGGTCTACCTCGCGATCGCGAAGCGGCAGAACGCTCGGCCGTCGATCTCCCAGGCCTGATCGAGCACCAGGCCGACCCTCGAGGCGCGTGCCACGAGGGCGTCCCGTCCGATCTCGGCCCACGGGAACTCTGCGCTCTGGTGGCCGTGGATGTCGATGATCGTGCCATCGTAGCTGTGGTCGCGGAGCGGGTCACGGTGAACCTCCACGATGACGATGCCCTCGGGGTCGAGGAGCTCGACACAGCGCGCGAGCAGGGCTGACGGGTCGCCGCCGATGCCGATGTTGCCGTCCACGAGGAGCGCAAGCCGCCAGGCGCCCTCCCGCGGCAGGCGCTCGAAGACCGAGCGCTTGAGCACGGTGAGGCCGGACTCGCGGGCGATCTCCACCGCGGTCGGCGAGACGTCGACCCCGAGGGCGGTGAGCCCGAGCATCATGGCGGCGCGCACCATGCGGCCGGGACCGCAGCCGATGTCGAGCACGGCGCCCGTCGCGCCGGCGAGCAGGCTCATGTCGGTGATGTTCGCGTGGTCGTTCCAGCGCGAGATGTCCATGGACGAGGAGGGGGCGAGGGAGTCGGAACTCGCGTCGCGCAGGTAGAGCACCTCGTCGTCACGCCGCAGCGCGCGGGCGTATGGTTCGGCGCCACCGGAGCCGAAGGTGCCGAACGCCGGGGCGCTCATCGCGTGCCCGCCGCGCTGCCTGTACCCGCGCTGCCGAAGCCGGCGAGGGTGGAGGCGAAGCTGCCGTTCGGGGCGATCTCCGCCACGGCGTGGGCGTCAGCGATGGTGTCGACGTCCACGAGTTCGGGGAGCAGGCGCACCCGCAGGCCGGCGTCCGAGAGTCGGGCGAGCTGGAGGGCGCCGGTGTCGTCGCGCGACATGGGAACCCCGCGGATGAGGTCGCCGCGGGGGTCGGCGAGGGCGAGGGTCCAGTACCCGCCATCGTTAGCGAAGCCGAGCCAGGCATCCACGTCGTCCGGCCAGTCTTCGAAGACCGGCTGGAGCATCCGCTGCTCAAGCTGGGGTGTGTCCATGCCGATCAGCACCGTCGGTCCAGAACATTGGTCGAAAATTGCTCCCAGTCGCACGTCCAGCTCCCCGCTCACTTGGTGAATCACTTCGTATGATTCGGAGCCGAGCGGCAAATGGTTGCCCTCGAAGGCCAGAATTCGCCGGGTGGCCGGGAGGCCGGCCACGGCAGCGAGGGTGTCGGCGAGGCTCGCGGCGGCCAGGGTCGCCGCCTGCTCGAGCGTGAGCGGAGGGTGCAGGCGGGTCTTGACCTTGCCCGGGAGGCACTCCTTGGCGATGAGGATGAGGGTGGTCACGCCCCCTCGCCCCTCAGCAGGCGGGACATGTCCTGCACCGCGATGACGGTGCCGCGGATGGTGCCGGTCACCTTCGACCGGCCGACCCGGGGCGCGTACGGGGTGTCGATCTCGGCCACGGTCCAGCCGGCCGAGGCCGCCCGGAGCACCATCTCGAGCGGATAGCCGCTTCGGCGGTCGGCGAGTCCCAGGGAGAGCAGGGCCTCCCGGTCGGCGGCGCGCATCGGCCCGAGATCGTGCAGGCGAATGCCGGTGGCGGTGCGCATCATCCTGGCGAGCGCGAGGTTGGCGATTCTCGCGTGCAGCGGCCACGCGCGGGCGGTGGTGGGACGTCGCCGGCCGAGGGCCAGGTCGGCCGCCCCGCTCGTCACCAGGTCGACGAGCCCGACGAGGTCGGCGGGATCCATCGACGCGTCGGCGTCGCAGAAGGCGACGATCGGCGCGGTCGCGGCGAGCAGTCCGGCGTGCGCGGCCGACCCGAAGCCGCGCCGGGCCTCGTGCACGACGAGCGCGCCGCCCTCCGCCGCGACCTCGGCCGAGCGGTCGGTGGATCCGTTGTCGACGACGATTGCGCGGTAACCCTCCGGCAGTCGTGAGAGCACCCACGGCAGGGCGCGTTCCTCGTTGAGGCACGGGAGCACGACGTCGACCAAAGGGGGCACCCCTCGAGCGTAGGAGAAAGTACGGTACGAACCGTGTTGAAACTATTACGAACCGAGGACCGATTGGCCGGCGGACCCCGGCTCGAGGCATTTCGGTCGGGAGGCGACCTATCCTGATGGAGTGTCCACCTCATCGACGGTCAGCCCCGCGCGGCCGGACCCGCTCAAGGAGCGGCGCATCCTGGTGGTGGATGACGACCCCACCGTCTCCGAGGTCGTCTGCAGCTACCTGAGATCGGCCGGTTTTCTCGTGGACGAGACCGCGGACGGGCTCAGCGCCGTGGAGATCGCCAGGCGCACCCGCCCCGACCTCATCGTGCTCGACCGCATGCTCCCCGGCATCGACGGTCTCGAGGTGTGCCGCCGCATCCGCGCCGACCGGGCGGTTCCGGTGATCATGCTCACCGCCCTGCGCGAGGAGGACGACCGCATCGGCGGCCTCGAGGCCGGGGCCGACGACTATCTGGCCAAGCCGTTCTCGCCCCGCGAACTCGTGCTGCGCGTGCAATCGATCCTGCGTCGCACCCTGGCGGAGTTCACCCCGGAGTCGGCCGTTGACGTGGGCGGATTCCATCTCGACGTGTCGTCGAGGCAGGTGTTCCGCGACGGGGCAGAGCTCACCCTCACGGTGCGCGAGTTCGACCTGCTCGCGTTCCTGATCCGGCACCCGCGCCAGGTGTTCAGCCGCGAGGACCTGTTGCGGGCCGTCTGGGGTTGGGAGTTCGGCGACCTCTCCACCGTCACCGTGCACGTACGCCGGCTGCGCGAGAAGATCGAGCCAGACCCGGCGCATCCGACCATTCTCGCCACCGTCTGGGGCGTGGGCTACCGGTTCGACGCGGGGGAGGCGACGCCGTGATGAGTCTCGCCGACCTCGCGGTCGTCTCGGCGATGGCCCTCGGCTGTGCCGTCGTGGTGGGGCTCGTCTCCCTCGTCGTGCTGCGGTTCATGTCCCGCGCGTCCCTCGTGCTCCAACTCTGCGTGATCGCGCTCGCGGCCGTGCTCTCCATCGCCGGCGGCATGTGGCTTGCCGCGACGGCGATGTTCGTGACGCCGGGGGACCTCACCGTGCTGCTCTCGGTGGCCGTGATCGCCGGAGTGGTGTCGCTCGCGCTGGCCGCGGTGCTCGGGCGTGCGCTCGTGCGCAACAGCCGCCAGCTCATCGCCGACGCCAGGCGGATCGGCACGGCCGAGGAACTCGAGGGCGGCGCCCGGCACAGCAACAACGAGTTCGCGGCCCTCGCCGACGAGCTGTCGGCCACGAGCCGGAGGCTCGCGGAGTCCCGGTCGCGGGAGGAGCGGGTGGAGAACTCCCGGCGCGAGCTCGTCGCCTGGATTTCGCACGATCTGCGCACCCCGCTCGCCGGCATCCGGGCGATGGCCGAGTCGCTCGAGGACGGGATGGCGAGCGAGCCTGCCCGCTACTACGCGCAGATGCGCACCCAGGTCGACCGGATGAGCGGCATGGTCGACGACCTCAACGAGCTCTCCCGCATCCACTCCGGCAGCCTGCGGCTCTCCCTGCAGAGCGTGTCACTCTACGACCTGATCAGCGATGTCGTGGCCGAGCTCGGCCCGTTCGCCCAGTCCCGGTCAATCGGCCTCGTGGGCGATGGCGCGCGCGAGCTGACCATCCTCGCCGACCCGCGCGAGCTCTCCCGGGTGGTGGGCAACCTGGTGATGAACTCCATCCAGCACTCTCCGGCCGGAAGCCCGATCACCGTGTCCGCGCGGGAGACCGACGACGGCAACGCCATGATCTCGGTGATCGATGCCGCCGGCGGTATTCCCGAGAAGGACCTCGGCCGCGTGTTCGAGGCCGGCTGGCGGGCCTCGAACTCCCGAACCCCCGAGACCGCGACGAGCCGCTCCGGCGGCGCCGGCCTCGGCCTCGCCATCGTGCAGGGCATCGTCCACGCCCACAGCGGCCGCGTTGTCGTGCAGAACGTGCCGGGTGGCTGCCGCTTCGACGTGTTCCTGCCGAAGATTCCAGTGACGGCATGACTTCCTCCGGCACGGATGCCCGAAGCGGCATGAGCTCGCGGGCGGCGCAGTGGCTGGCCGCCCTCACCGGCGTCGTCGCTGCGCTCGTCGTGCTCGGCGTCGCGGAGGTCGTCGCGCTGCTCGTCGGACCGGCCGGGAGCCCCCTCTTCGCCGTCGGTTCGCTCGTGATCGACCTCGTGCCGCCCGGGGTGAAGGAACTGGTGATCTCGCTCTTCGGCACCGGGGACAAGGCCGTGCTGCTCACCGTGCTCGGCGCGCTCGTGGTGGTGCTCGCGGGCCTGGCCGGGGCGCTCGAGGCCCGCCGACCGCCCTGGGGCGTCGTGATCTTCGGAGCCGCCGGGCTGCTCGCCGTGATCGCGGTGCTCACCCGCGCCGGGGCCAGCGGTCTCGACGGCGCCCCCACCATCGTGGGCGCCGTCGCCGGAATCGTGGTGCTGCGCATCGGCATCCGGCGTCTCGCACGCTGGCGTCTGGCGGCGCGCCCCCGAAGCGACGCGGCCGGCCCCCAGGTGGAGCGCCGCAGCTTCCTCACCCTCACCATCGTGGCCGGGGCGGCCTCCCTCCTCGTGGGTGCCGGGGCCCGGGCGATGAACGCCGGCGCCACGGCCGTGACCCAGGTGCGCAACCGGCTCGTGCTGCCGAAGGCGGCCACGGCCGCGCCGCCGGTCGCGCCGGGAGCGGAGCTCGACATCCCGGGCCTCACCCCGATCGTCACGCCCAACGCCGACTTCTACCGCATCGACACGGCGCTGCAGGTGCCGTCGATCGACTCGAGCACCTGGAGGCTCAAGGTCACCGGCCTGGTCGAGAACCCGATCGAGATCGACTTCGCCGAGCTGCTGGCCAAGCCGCTCATCGAGCACATGGCCACCCTCACCTGCGTCTCCAACGACGTCGGAGGCAACCTCATCGGCAACGCGCTCTGGCTCGGCTACCCGATCAGGGAGCTCCTCAAGCTCGCCGTGCCCAAGGCGGGCGCCGACATGGTGCTGTCCACGAGCGTCGACGGGTTCACCGCCGGCACGCCCCTCGACGTTCTGCAGGACGACGGCACCGAGGCCCTGCTCGCCGTGGGGATGAACGGCAAGCCGCTGCCGCTCGAACACGGCTTCCCCGTGCGCATGGTCGTTCCCGGCCTCTACGGCTACGTCTCGGCCACCAAGTGGCTGGTGGAGCTGGAGGTCACGAGGTTCGCGGATGCTCAGGGCTACTGGACCCCGCGCGGCTGGTCGGCTCGCGGCCCGATCAAGCTCTCGTCGCGCATCGACACCCCGGCGGAGGGCGCGCGGGTGGACGCCGGACAGGTCGCGATCGCGGGCGTCGCCTGGGCCCAGCACACCGGGGTGCAGCGCGTGGAGGTGCAGATCGACGGCGGGCAGTGGGCGGAGGCGACGCTCGCCGACTCGATCTCCGCCGACACCTGGCGCCAGTGGGTGTACCGCTGGGACGCCACGAGGGGTAGCCACACCGTTCGGGTGCGGGCGACGGACGCGAACGGCGTCACCCAGGGCAAGACCTACGTGCCGCCAGCCCCCGACGGCTCGGAGGGCTGGCACGAGATCTCGTTCTCGGTCTAGCTCCGCACCGCGCGGCGCAACGGCGAGGCCGCGAACTCGCGCATGCCGTCCTCGAACGAGACGGACGGACGCCAGCCGAGCTCCGTCCGGAGCCTCTCGGACGACGCGGTGATGTGCCGCACGTCGCCTAGCCGGTACTCGCCGGTGACGACCGGCGGCAGGCCGCCCGTGTGACGGCTCAGCTGCTCGGCGAGTTCGCCGATGGTGTGGACCTCGCCGCTGCCGACGTTGAAGGCCCGGAACGTGCCGACGCTGCCCGCACCGGTCGCCTCGATCGCGGCCAGGTTCGCACTCGCCACATCGAGGGAATGCACGAAGTCGCGGCGCTGCCGGCCGTCCTCGAAGACGCGCGGTGCCTCGCCGCGGGCGATCGCCGAGCGAAACAGCGAGGCGACGCCGGCGTACGGGGTGTTCTGCGGCATCCCCGGGCCGTACACGTTGTGGTAGCGCAGCGCGATCGCCGTGCCTCCGGTGGCGCGGACCCACGCGCTGGCGAGGTACTCCTGGGTGAGCTTGCTCACCGCGTACACGTTGCGCGGGTCGAGCGGGGCGTCCTCGCGGATGAGCACCGGCTCGAGCAGTTCGCCCTGCTCGTCCACCGGGTCGAAACGGCCGGCGTCGAGATCCTCGACGCGACGCGGTTCTGGCCTCGCCGCGCGCCCGGCCGCGTCGCGGTAGTTGCCCTCGCCGTAGACCACCATGGAGGACGCGACGACCAGCCGGCGAACTCCGGCCTCGGCCATCCCGGCGAGAAGCACGGCCGTTCCGTGGTCGTTGCTGCCGACGTAGTCCGGGGCATCGGAGAAGTCCACGCCAAGGCCGACCTTCGCTGCCTGGTGGCTCACGACATCCACGCCGAACAGGGCGACGGCGAGCGCGTTGGGGTCGCGCACGTCCGCGTGCACGAATTCGACCCGCGGGTCTGGCACGTATCCCGCGCCGTGCACGTCTGGCCGAAGCGAGTCGAGCACGCGCACCCGCCAGCCTCGGGCGAGGGCGGTCTCGACGATCGCGGATCCGATGAAACCGGCGCCGCCGGTGACGAGAAGTCGGGTCATGGTGTGCTCCTGGAGAGGACGGCGGCGACCGCGTCCGGCGCGATGAGTTCGCGCGGCGCGAAGTCGCCGGGGAGGGCTCGGATGATGGTCTCGATGGCGGCGACGATGCGCGGCTGCGCCTCGGCGAGCCTTGCGAGCACGAGTTGGTGGCTCACGGCATCCGGATCCTCCGGGCCGGCGGCCGGCGCGAGACCGGCGTCGCTGTCGGTGACGAAAGAGAGGTTGACCGTGTCGATGTTCAGCTCGGCGGCCAGCGGAACCTCCGGGTACATGGTCATGTTGACGGTGTGCGCGCCGGCCGCCCGGAACCAGAGCGACTCGGCCCTGGTGGAAAAGCGGGGGCCCTGGATGACGACGACGGTGCCGCTGTCCATCAGCTTCTCGTGGGCGAGGGCTCGCTTCGCGATGTCGTGCAGCTCGGGGCTGAACGGGTCGGCGGCGGCGAGGTGCTGCACGGAACCCTCGTCGTAGAAGGTGTCCGCGCGGCCGCTGGTGCGGTCGATGAACTGGTCGGTGAGCACGAGCGTGCCCGGCGGGTACTCGGGGCTGACGCCGCCCACTGCCGAACTGGAGAGGATCACCTTCACGCCGAGGGAGGCCAGCGCCCAGATGTTCGCGCGGTAGTTGATGAGGTGGGGCGGCACGGAATGGTCGCTGCCGTGGCGGGTGATGAACGCCGCCGTGCGTCCGCCGAGTTCGCCGATCGTCACCTCGACGGGGCCGTACGGGGTGGAGACGCGCCTGGACTCCGACAACTCGGGGTCGAACAGGCGGTAGAGGCCGGAGCCCCCGATGATCGCGACGGTTGCTACAGAGCTCATCCCCCCAGTCTCCCAGACGAGTCTGCGCGCCCGCCGCTCGCCCGCCGCGCCGCAGCCGTCGTGGCGGGGGATATCTCGTGCGGCGGGGGATACGTCGTGGCGGCGGGGGCGTGCCTCCCTCCGCGACCACCTTTCCCCGCCGGAGGGCGTTCCTTCCCCCGCCGCCACTGGAATGGGGCCGGGGCGGCGGTCGACATGGCAGAGGAGCGCCGCGATGTCTCCCTCCGCGGGGTCGGGTCTCCCTCCGCGGGAGAGGTCGGTCGCGGAGAACCCCCGCGGGACGAAAGCGCCACCGGCGGGGAGCCCGCGCGGCAGCGAGTAAACTCGCTGGGTGGCACATCTTCTGGGAGCCGAGTCCCTTCATCTCGAATATCCCACCCGCGTCATCTTCGACAAGATCACGATCGGGCTCAATGAGGGCGACCGCATCGGCGTCGTCGGACGCAACGGCGACGGAAAGTCGACCCTCCTCAGCCTGCTCGCCGGCCGCATCGAGCCGGACTCCGGCCGGGTCACCCGCCGCAACGGCGTCACCCTCGGCATGCTCGACCAGGGCGACGAACTCGACGACAGCATCGTCGTGCGCGACGCCATCGTCGGCGACAAGGACGAGCACGAGTGGGCCGGGGATGCCCGCGTGCGCGACGTTATCGACGGACTGCTGCGCGACCTCCCGTGGGAGGCCACCCTCGGCGAACTCTCGGGAGGGCAGCGCCGGCGGGTCGGACTCGCCAAGCTCCTCGTGGGCGACTGGGACGTCATCTTCCTCGACGAGCCCACCAACCACCTCGACATCGAGGGCATCGCCTGGCTCGCCGGGCACCTCAAGAAGCGCTGGTCGCCGAACGCCGGCGGCCTCATCGTCGTGACTCACGATCGGTGGTTCCTCGACGAGGTGTCCACGGACACCTGGGAGGTGCACGACCAGATCATCGAGCCCTTCGAGGGCGGATACGCGGCCTACATCCTGCAGCGGGTCGAGCGCGACACGATGGCGGCGACGATGGAGTCGAAGCGCCAGAACCTGGCCCGCAAGGAGCTCGCCTGGCTGCGCCGCGGTGCCCCGGCGCGCAGCACCAAGCCCAAGTTCCGCATGGATGCCGCCTACGACCTGATCGCAAACGAGCCGCCGCCGCGTGACACCGTCGCCCTCAGCCAGCTCGCCACGGCGCGCCTCGGCAAGGACGTCGTCGACCTCCTCGACGTGGGGGTCACCTACGGCGGCACGAAGGACGCGGACGGGCACGTCACCGGCGGCAAGCAGGTGCTGCGAGACATCGAGTGGAGGGTCGCGCCGGGAGAGCGCACCGGAATTCTCGGCGTCAACGGCGCCGGCAAGTCCACCCTGCTGAGCCTCATCGCGGGCACCCTGCAGCCCACCGTCGGCCGGGTGAAGCGGGGCAAGACCATCCGCGTCGCCATCCTGAGCCAGCAGCTCGGCGAGCTCGCCGACATCCTCGACGACCGGGTGATGGATGTCATCGCCCGCCAGAAGAGCTCGTACGTCACCGGCGGCAAGGAGCTCACCCCCGGGCAGCTGCTCGAGCGGATGGGCTTCATGACCGCCCAGCTCACCACCCAGGTGAAGGACCTCAGCGGTGGCCAGCGCCGCCGGCTGCAGCTGCTGCTGATCCTGCTGGGCGAGCCGAACGTGCTCATCCTCGACGAGCCCACGAACGACCTGGACACCGACATCCTCGCCGCCATCGAGGACCTGCTCGACTCCTGGCCGGGCACCCTGCTCGTGGTGAGCCACGACCGGTACCTGCTCGAGCGCGTCACCGACAACCAGTACGGCATCCTCGACGGCACGATGCGGCACCTGCCGGGCGGCGTCGAGCAGTACCTCAAGCTGCGCGCGGCTCAGGGTCCGGCCGGCGCGACAGTGTCCGAGTCGCACCGCTCGGACGGCAAGGCCACGGTCACCAGCATCAACTCCAAGGGGCACACGAAGCTCCTCGGCGCCGAGCTGCGAAACGCGCAGAAGGAACTCGGATCGGTGAGCCGGCGGCTGGAGAAGGTCACCACCCAGATCTCCGTCGTTCACGATCGCTTCGCCGCGCACGACCAGTCCGACTACCCGGGGCTCGCGAGCCTGCAGGCCGAGCTCAAGAAGCTCGAGGATTCGATGGCCGAGCTCGAGCTGCGCTGGCTCGAGCTCAGCGAGGTGCTCGAGGCCTGATCCCGCCGGCCCGGTCCGCCGTCAGAGGTGGATGCCGACCGCCTCGCCGAACGACTCGACGGTGCGGGCGACCACCTCGGCCGCCGGGGAGTTCCAGATCTCTTGGTTGAAGATCTCCACCTCCACGTCGCCCGTGTAGCCGGCGGCGGTGACCGCCGCGGTGATCGGACCGAAGTCGATGACCCCGTCGCCCGGGTAGTGCCGAGCGAGCAGCACGTCCTCGGGCAGCGGTGTCGCCCAGTCGCAGACCTGGTAGCTCGCAATGCGGCGGCCGGCGCCGGCGCGAAGGATCTGCGGCAGCAGCTCCGGATCCCACCAGAGATGGAAGGTGTCCACCACCACTCCCACGGTGCTCGCCGGGAACTGTTCGGCGATGTCGATGGCCTGGGCGAGGGTCGAGATCACCGCGCGGTCTGAGGCGTACATCGGGTGCAGGGGCTCTATCGCGAGGGTGACCCCCGCGGCGCTCGCGTGGTCGACCAGCTCGCCGACCGCATCCCGCACCCGTTCGCGGGCACCGGCCAGGTCGCGGGAGTGCGCCGGGAGGCCTCCGGCGACGAGCACGAGAGCCGGTGCGCCGATCGCCGCCGCCTCGTCGATCGCGCGCGCATTGGCGTCGATCGCCGCCCGGCGCTCCTCGCCCTCGGCGGCGGTGAAGAACCCGCCCCGGCAGAGGCTCGAGACCCGCAGCCCGGAGTCGTCGAGCAGCCGCCTCGTGAGGGCGAGGCCCGTCTCGGCGATCGGCTCGCGCCAGAGCCCCACGCTCGCGATGCCGGCGTCGACGGCGAGCCTCAGGGCGGTCTCGAGGGACTCGTACTTGATGGTGGCCTGGTTGAGGGAGAGCCGCGGATGTGCAGGGGCCGCCCCGTTCACGCGACGATTCCGTTCACCGCGAGCAGGTCGTTCCAGCGCGACGCCGCGAGCTCCGGCCGCTCGAGCGCGCCGCAGGCGTTGGCGAGGCGCACGATCTCGGAGAGGTGCGGGAGGCTGCGCGCGGCGTGCAGTCCGCCGACCATCGTGAACGAGGACTGGTGCCCGCCGAGCCAGGAGAGGAACGCGACTCCGGTCTTGTAATAGAAGGTGGGGGCCGAGAAGATCTGCCGGGACAGTTCCTCGGTGGGGCCGAGGATGCGCCGGTAGCCGGCCCGATCGCCCTCATCGAGGGCCTGGATGGCCGCCGATGCGTTCGGGGCGACGGCCGCGAACGCACCGAGCAGGGCATCCGAGTGCCGGGGCGTGGGGGAGGTCGGCTCGTCCCCGGCGATGAGTCCGACGTAGTTGAAGTCGTCCCCGGTGAACATGGTGACGGTCTCGGGAAGTCGAGACCGCACGGCGATCTCGGCCGATGCGTCGAGCAGGCTCATCTTGATGCCGGCGACGGCGCCGAGGTTCTCCTCGATGATCTGCAGCACGGTCGCGGAGGCCGCCGCCACGTCGCTCGAGCCGAAGTACCCCTCGAGGGTCGGGTCGAAGGCCGGACCGAGCCAGTGCAGCACGACCGGCGCCCCGGCGGCGGCGAGCACCTCCCGATAGACCCGACGGTAGTCCTCGGTCGAGCGGGCGGCCCGGGCCAGATGACGGCTAGCCATGAGCACGACGCCGACTCCGGCGTCCTCCGCGAAGTGCAGCTGCTCCGTGTAGGCGTCGATCACGGCCTCGAGCGGGATGAACTCGTCGTCGACGTGGTCGGTGTTGACCCCGACGACCAGCCGGCCGCCGACCGAGCGCGCCTCGGCGGCGCTGCGGGTGATCAGTTCGCGGGTGGCCGGCGGGTCGAGTCCCATGTTGCGCTGGGCGGTGTCCATGGCGTCCGCGACCCCGAGTCCCCACGACCAGACGTGGTGGCGGAAGGCGAGGGTGGCCTCCCAGTCGATCTCCGCGGGGGAACCCGGCGTGTTCCGCGCCCAGGCCCGCGGGATCACGTGGGCCGCCGCGTAGGCCACCCGCGAGGCGAGCGGCGCGGCCGGCCTCGTGAACGGGGGAGCGGGGTTGAGCGGTTCGGCGCTCGTGCTGCCGTCGGTCGAGAGCAGCCGCAGGTGCGTCATTGCTGAGCGGCGGGAAGAGACGGAACGGCCAGCGCGGGCAGGCTCACGACGGACAGGTCGATGCGGCGGCCGGTGAGCGAGCTGAGCAGCCCCTGTTCGGCGAGCTGCACGCCCCGCGCCCCCGCGAGGAAGTCGAAACGGTTGGGACCGTCATCCACCACATGGCGGATGAACTCCTCCCACTGGGTCTTGAAGCCGTTCTCGAACACGTCGTTTGTAGGCACCTCGAGCCAGTCGTGCGAGTAGTCGTGACTCTCGGCCAGATCCGGGTTCCAGACCGGCCGGGGCGTGGCGGTGCGCGGCTGGATCTTGCAGCCGAAGAGCCCGACGACGGCGCTGCCCAGGGTGCCGTCGACCTGGAACTCCATGAGCTCCTCGCGGTTCACCCGCACGGTCCAGCTCGAATTCAGTTGCGCGACGATGCCGCCCTCGAGCTCGAAGATGGCGTAGGCCGCGTCATCCGCCGTCGCCTCGAAGGCCACGTCGTTCTCGTCGACGCGCACCGGGATGTGGGTGACGGCCCTCGCGTAGACGGATTCGACTCGGCCGAACAGGTTCTCCAGCACGTAGTTCCAGTGCGGGAACATGTCAACGACGATGCCTCCGCCGTCCTGGCCGCGATAGTTCCAGCTCGGTCGCTGGGACCGCTGCCAGTCTCCCTCGAAGACCCAGTAGCCGAATTCACCGCGCACCGAGAGGATGCGTCCGAAGAAGCCGGAGGCGATGAGACGCTCGAGCTTCTGCAACCCCGGCAGGTACAGCTTGTCGTGAACCACCCCGTTCTTGACCCCGGCGGCCTCGGCCAGCACGGCGAGTTCGAGGGCCTCCTCGAAGCTCTCCGCCGTGGGCTTCTCGGTGTAGATGGCCTTGCCGGCCGCGATGGCCTTGCGGATCGCGGGCACCCGCGCCTTCGTCACGAGAAAGTCGGCGTAGATCTGCCAGCGGTCGTCGGCGAGGGCCGCGTCGAGGTCGGTCGTGTAGTGCTCGATGCCGTGCCGTTGGGCGAGCTCCCGCAGGGTGGCCTCGGTGCGCCCGACGAGGATCGGCTCCACCTGCACGCGGCCGCCGTCGGCCAGAAGCACCCCGCCCTGGTCCCGGATCGCGAGGATCGACCGCACGAGATGCTGGCGGTAGCCCATGCGCCCGGTCGCGCCGTTCATGATGATTCCGATTGTCGACTGTGACACGGGCGCGCTTTCTACGAACGGGACGGTGGGAGCGCCTCGTGCGGGAAAGCGCTTACCAAGGAGTGTATGGCGACGGGCCGGATCGCGCAAGTGACGATGGGGCATCGGTCGCGGCCGCGGCCGGTCGTCGTCGCGGCAGGGGGCGTGGTTGCCTACCCCACAGACTCCAGTTATGCAGGACAGCGTGTGCAGGACGCCTTATTCAGGACAGTTGTGCAGGACGCGACAGGGGTGTCGCGACCCGAACGGTCCCGATCTGCAGGACGCTCCCGTCGGTTCTGCATCTCTCGTCCTCGCTATCCGCCCGAGCCGTCCTACCCACGCTCGCCTGAACCCGTCCTGCAGAACCCGTCCTGCAGAACTGGAGTCTGCGGGGCGGGCACCCGGGACGCCGGAGCCGTCCTGCAGAAACCGACCTGCAGAACTGGAGTCTGCGGGGCAGGCACCCGTCCCATCAGCCGGTTAACCTACGTCCCTGGGCAGTGCAGCTAATCGCGCGCGGGGGTGCTCTCGCGGATCACCACGGTGGTCTCGACGGGAATCTCGGTTCCGCCCACCGTGCGCGGCGCGAGAGCGAGGTCGACCGCGTGGCGTCCGACCGCCATCAGCGGGATCTGCACGGTGGTCAGCGCCGGCGTGATGTCGCGCACGGTGGGGATGTCGTCGAAGCCGGCGACCGCGATCGACTCGCCCGGGATCCGGCCGGCCTCGCGCAGCGCGGACATCGCGCCGACCGCCATCACGTCGTTCACTGCGAAGACGAGGTCCACGTCGTCGATCCCGTGCTCCAGGAGTTCCCGGGCGCCGGCGTATCCGCCGTCGCGGGTGAATTCGGTGTGCACGATGCGGTCGGCCGGCACCGTGAGGTCGTGCTCGGCGAGCCCGTCGAGGAATCCCGCGACGCGGTCGTGGGAGGTGAGCAGGGACGGGACGCCGGCGATCACGCCGAACCGACGATAGCCGAGGCCCACGAGTTGGGCGGCGAGCCGGCGGGCGCCGCCGTAGTTGTCAAGCAGCACCGTGTCGAACGGCAACTCGTGCTGGCTGATGAAGACCACCCGGCCGCCGGTGGATTCGAACGCGGTCAGCTCGTCCACCAGGGCCTGCTGGGATGGCTCGTCCGACGTGCGGGACCCGGCCAGGATGAGCACCCGCGGTCGTTGGCCGCGCAGCGCCCGCACGAGGGCGAGCTCGCGCTCGGTGTCCCTCGCGGTCACGGCCATGGTCACGATGAAGCCGGATTCCTCGGCCGCGCCGATCACGCCGGCGGCGATCGAGGAGAAGTAGGGGTCTGAGATGTCGCCCACGACCAACGCCACCGTCATGGTGGTGCCCTTCGCCACCGCCTGGGCGGACAGGTTGGGCGTGTAGCCCAGCCGCGCGGCGGCGGCCTGCACGCGCTCGCGGTAGGCATCGTTGACCTTGCGCGCACTGCCGTTGAGCGAACGGGAGGCGGTGGCGAGCGAGACGCCGGCCTCGCGGGCCACATCATGCAGGGTGGGCGATCTCACTCCGGAGTTCATTCGGGTCGACATCCCTCGCTGGCCGAGCGGGCGGGCTCTCCGCGCTCTGGATGCCCATTGTTGCACGAGCAAAGCGTGGGCGCCGGGTCATCCGGAACACGCTTACCGCGCGCTCGATCCCGATAGGGGCGACATCGGAAGGCGCTACAGGATACTCACCCCGGTCGTCTATCGCGGGGAGCCGCGGGACCGCGCGCGCCGCTGAGGCCTAGTCGAAGTCGAGGCTGAGCTTGCGCAGCAGCCCGGCCAGGCGCTCCTGGTCGGCGGGGGAGAGCGCGTCGAGCAGCTCGCCCTCCGAATCGAGCAGGCGACTGATGGCCGCATCCACCCGCGTGCGGCCCTGGGGCGTCATGGTCACGAGGATGCCGCGGCCGTCGTTCGGGTCGGTGCGGCGCTCGACGAGCGTGCGCTCCACGAGCCGGTCGATGCGGTTGGTCATGGTGCCGCTCGAGACCAGCGTCTGCTGCAGGAGGGATTTGGGGCTCAACTGGTACGGCTTGCCCGCGCGGCGCAGCGCCGAGAGCACGTCGAACTCCCACGACTCGAGGTCCGAGGCGGTGAAGGCCGCCCGCCGGGCTCGGTCGAGGTGTTTCGCGAGCCGGCCGACGCGCGAGAGCACCTGCAGTGGCGCGAAGTCCAGGTCGGGACGTTCGCGCACCCAGGCATCCACAATGCGGTCGACTTCGTCGTGTGCGGGCATCCGTCCATTATCGCGGTCGGTTCCCGCGCCCGGCCTCCCGATCCGTTGCCCGGCCGCCGCAACTCGCGTTTCTCCGGAGCTTCGGCGCGGAAGGTCGCGCTGCGCGGCGTGTCGGGCCGAATTTCGGATGCCGTGCTCGGAACCTCCGGAGAAACGCGCGCTCGGCGCCGGGCGGGGAGAGCATCTGGCAGAATTGTCGCGGTCGTCCGTTTTCGCGGCGCGGCCGGAATTCCGCCTTAGTGTAACGGCAGCACGACAGCCTTTGGAGCTGTTCGGTCCAGGTTCGAATCCTGGAGGCGGAGCAGAAGAATCGACAACGATTTGTCGATTCTTGTGCTCCGCTGTGCGGAGCACGGCCGGCCGCAGGTCGGCCCCACTCGAGCCGCGCAACGCCCCACTCGAGCCGCGCACACCGGCACCCCGCCCTCACCTGCGAGAGAATGCCTCTATGACCAATCCAGATCTCGCCGTCATCATCCTCGCCGCCGGGCAGGGCACCCGCATGAAGTCGTCGCGCCCGAAGATCCTGCACCAGCTGGCCGGCATCCCGCTCGTCTCGCATGTGCTCGCCACGGCCGACGCGCTCTCCGCCAGCCACATCGTGGCGGTCGTTCGGCACGAGCGCGACGCGGTCGCCGAGGTGATCGTGGAACAGCTGCCCGAGGCGATCATCGTGGACCAGGATGAGGCTCCGGGCACCGGCCGCGCCGTCGAGCTGGGCCTCGCGGCCCTGCCCGGCGAGTTCGCCGGCCACGTGGTCGTGCTCAGCGCCGACGTTCCGCTGCTCGACGCGGCGACGATCCGCGGACTCGTCTCCAGCCACGAGCTCGGCGGCAACAAGCTCACCCTGCTGAGCGCCCACTTCGCCGACCCGACCGGCGCCGGTCGCATCCTGCGCTCCTCCGACGGCTCATTCGAGGCGATCGTGGAGCAGAAGGATGCCACCCCAGACCAGCTGCTCATCACCGAGATCAACTCGGGCGTCTACGTCTTCGACGCTACCGCCCTGCGCGACGCCCTTCTGGCGATCGGCACCGACAACGCACAGAACGAGAAGTACCTCACGGATGCCGCGGCCGGCATCCGAGCGTCCGGCGGCCGCATCGAGGCGGTCTCTGTGTCCGACCCGTGGCTCGTCGCCGGCATCAACGACCGCGCCCAGCTGAGCGCGGCCGGGGTGGAGCTCAACTCGAGGATCGTGCGCGGCTGGCAGCTCGCCGGGGTGACGGTGCACGACCCGGCGACCACCTGGATCGACCTCGCCGTGACGCTCGCCGAGGACGTGGAGATTCTGCCCGGCACCCAGCTGAAGGGAGCGACGGTCGTCGACCGCGGCGCCATCGTCGGCCCCGACAGCACGCTCACCGACTGCGAGGTGGGCGAGAACGCGGTGGTCAAGCGCACTGACGCAACCCTCGCCGTGATCGGCGCGAACGCGACTGTCGGCCCGTTCTCCTACCTCCGCGCGGGCACCTACCTGGGTGAGGGCGGCAAGATCGGCACCTTCGTGGAGACGAAGAACGCCAGGATCGGCCGCGGCAGCAAGGTGCCGCACCTCAGCTACATCGGCGACACCACCATCGGCGAGCACACCAATCTCGGTGCCGGGGCGATCACCGCCAACTACGACGACATCACCAAGCACCACACCGAGATCGGGTCGCACGTGCACTCTGGGTCTCACAACGTGTTCGTCGCGCCGGTTAGGATTGGGGACGGAGCCAAGACGGGAGCGGGAACGGTGGTCCGCAAGGACGTGCCGGCCGGCGCTCTCGCAATCAGCGTGGCTCCGCAGCGGAACATTGTGGGCTGGGTCGAGGAGAAGCGCGCGGGCACGGCGTCGGCGAAAGCCGCCGCAGCGGCCGAGACGCCCGACGCCGAGTAGCCTTTCGGCGGCCACCCCACAGTGCAGTGCAGCGCCGAAGTTGAACAGTGCGTCGGGTGACCGGCAGAGAGCAGGGCACGTGGCCGAGATCACCGCCACCGGACAAAAGCGACTCGTTATCGTGACGGGTCGGGCCCACCCTCAGCTGGCGATCGATGTGGCCTCCGAACTCGGTGCGGATCTCGTGCACACCGACGCGCGCACCTTCGCGAACGGCGAGATCTACGCGCGCTACGACGAGAGCGTGCGGGGCTGCGACGCCTTCGTCATCCAGTCGCACACCTATCCCATCAACGAGTGGCTCATGGAGCAGCTCATCATGGTGGACGCGCTCAAGCGCGCCTCCGCCAAGCGGATCACCGTGGTCGCGCCGTTCTATCCCTACGCGCGTCAGGACAAGAAGGGCCGCGGCCGCGAGCCGATCTCCGCACGCCTCGTCGCCGACCTGTTCAAGGCCGCGGGCGCGGACCGGATCATGAGCGTCGACCTGCACGCCGCCCAGATCCAGGGCTTCTTCGATGGCCCGGTCGACCACCTCTTCGCGATGCCGGTGCTGCTCAAGTACTTCAAGGAACGCCTCGACCCGTCCACCCTCACCGTCGTCTCGCCCGACATGGGCCGGGTGCGGGTCGCCGACATCTGGAGCGACAAGCTCGGGGCTCCGCTCGCGATCATCCACAAACGACGCGACCCGAGGGTGCACAACCAGGTCTCGGTTCACGAGATCGTGGGCGAGGTGCGCGGCCGCACCTGCCTCATCGTCGACGACATGATCGACACGGGCCGCACCATCGTCAAGGCCGCCGAGGCGCTCAAGGCGGCCGGAGCGACGAACGTGGTCGTGGCCGCGACCCACGCCGTCTTCTCCGAGCCGGCATCCACGATTCTGCAGAGCGAGTTCATCGACTCCGTGGTGGTCACCGACACCCTGCCGATCTCGGCGGACAAGCGGTTCCCCACCCTCACGGTGCTGCCGATCGCCCCGCTGCTGGCCAGCGCCATCCACGAGGTGTTCAGCGATGGCTCCGTGACGTCGATGTTCGACGGCGCGGCCTGACCCCCGTCCCTGTCGATTCGACCCTTGCCAGAGGGGTCCGATCGCGCTAACGTACAACCAAATGGTTGTAGAAAGCGCGCTTCTGAGCGACGAACAGGTCGATCGCCTCTTCCACGCCCTGGCGGATGCGACGAGGCGTGACATCGTGACGCGCCTGCTCGAGCGTGAGCAGTCCGTCTCGGCGCTCGCCGCGCACTATTCGATGAGCTTCGCGGCGGTGCAAAAGCACGTCGCGGTGCTCGAACGCGCGTCGCTCGTGGGCAAGATCAGGCGGGGAAGGGAGCAGATCGTGCACGCGGATCCCGCCACGCTGCGTCGGGCGACCCGACTGCTCACCGCGTGGGAAGACGTCTGGGCAGAGCGGATAGCCCGCATGGACGACATCCTCGCCGAGCCCGAGCCCGAGCCCGACTGAACCACTCACCACCAATCACCCCTGGAGAAAGGTCACCACAATGCCGGTCATCAGCAGCGAGAAGAACCCGGAACAGCTGTCCCTCACCCTCGTCACGGAGTTCCCGGTGGAGGTGGGCCGAGTGTGGCGCCTGTGGTCGGACCCGCGCCAGCTCGAACGCTGGTGGGGACCGCCCACCTGGCCGGCCAGCTTCGAGCGCCACGACTTCGTGGTCGGAGGCACCGCCAGTTATCGGATGACCGGACCGGACGGTGACACGGCGCCCGGCTGGTGGCGATTCACCGCGATCGACGAGCCCCGCGGCCTGGAGTTCGAGGACGGCTTCGCCGACCAGTCCGGCGAGCCGGACCCCGCCATGCCGGTGACCAGGGTGGTGGTGACGATCGAGTCCGTGGACGGCGGCACCCGCATGACCACCGTGTCGCACTTCGCGAGCCTCGAACAGCTCGAAGAGCTCGTGGCGATGGGCATGGAAGAGGGGATGCGCGAGGCGGCCGGACAGATCGACGCGCTGCTGGCGGCCTGAGGCAGTTCGTCCCCTTCGCCGGCGCGCGCTCTGGTTAGAGTTAGCGCCATGACGATCACCACGCCACGGCCCTGGCTCGCAAGCTACGCCGAAGGGGTGCCTCACGACATCGAGGTGCCCGAGGGGTCCCTCTACGACCTGGTGGAGGGGTCGGTGGCCGAATTCGGCCAGAACGTGGCCCTCGAGTTCTTCGGGCGCGAGACCACGTACGCCGAACTGGGGGACCAGATCCTCCGCGCCGCCGAGGGTCTCCGCGTGCTCGGGGTGCAGAAGGGCGACACGGTGGCGCTCGTGCTGCCGAACTGCCCGCAGCACGTCGTCGCCTTCTACGCCGTGCTGCGCCTCGGGGCGATCGTGGTCGAGCACAACCCGCTCTACACGCCGCGCGAGCTGCGCCACCAGTTCGAGGACCACGGAGCGAAGTTCGCCATCGTCTGGAACAACGTGGTGGCGACGGTTCAGGCCCTGCCCGAGGATGTCGCGGTCGACACCGTCGTGTCGGTGGACGTCACGAGGGCCATGCCCTTCACCACCCGCGCGCTGCTCCGGCTGCCGATCGAGCGGGCGCGGGCCTCGCGCTCGGCGCTCACGACCGCGGTGCACGGCACCGTCACCTGGGAGAAGCTCCTCGAGAACTCGCCGGTCGACGGGCACATCGTGCGGCCGGGGGCCGAGGACGTCGCCGTGATCCAGTACACCAGCGGCACGACCGGCCTGCCCAAGGGTGCGACGCTCTCCCATCGCAACCTCTCGATGAACGCCGCCCAGTCCCGCGCCTGGGTGCCCACGGTGCGACGCGGAACCTCCGTCGTCTACGCCGTGCTGCCGATGTTCCACGCCTACGGCCTCACGCTCTGCCTCACCTTCGCCATGAGCATGGGCTCGCGGCTCGTGCTCTTCCCCAAGTTCGACCCGGAGCTGGTGCTCGCCGTGGTGAAGAAGCGCCCGGCCACCTTCCTGCCCGCCGTGCCGCCGATCTACGCGCGGCTCATGACGGCCGCGAAGGAGTCCGGGGTCTCCCTCGCCGGAATCGAGATCGCGATCTCCGGGGCCATGCCGCTCGCGGCATCCGTCGTCGAGCCCTGGGAGGCCCAGACGGGAGGCTACCTCGTGGAGGGCTATGGCCTCTCCGAGACGAGCCCGGTGCTCATGGCCAACCCAGCCGGCCCGTCGCGCCGGGCCGGGACCGTCGGGTTGCCGCTGCCGAACACCGAGGTGCGGGTGGTCGACCCGGAAAATCCGGCGGTCGATCGGGCGCCGGGCGAGCCGGGCGAACTCATCGTGCGTGGACCGCAGGTGTTCTCCGGCTACTGGAAAAAGCCGGATGCGTCGGCCGCGGTCTTCGTGCCGGCCGCCGCCGGCGACGACGCCGGTCCGTGGTTCCGCACCGGGGACATCGTGCGGATCGACGCCGACGGCTTCGTGACGATCGTGGATCGCATCAAGGAACTCATCATCGTCGGCGGTTTCAACGTCTCGCCGAGCGAGGTAGAGGACGCGCTGAGGGCGCATCCGGATGTCGCCGAGGTCGCCGTCGTCGGCCTGCCGAGCGCGCACAGCGGCGAGGACGTCGTGGCCGCGGTCGTGCTTGAGCCCGGCCGGGAGCTCGACGAGAAGGGCCTGCGCGACTACGCGCGGGACTGCCTCGCGGCGTACAAGGTGCCGAGGCGCATCGTGGCCTTCGACGAGCTGCCGAAGTCCCTCATCGGCAAGGTGCTGCGTCGCGAGGTGCGCGAGAGGCTTCTCGCCGAGTGACCTAGGAGTTCGTTCCGGGCACCGGCACGGGCGAGAGCCGGGGCGAGACCGGGATGAGGCCGAGCGACGCCACATGCCGGTCGCCGCCGAACGCGCCGACGGTGTAGCACTCCCAGCCGACGCCGCCGGGGCCGAAGACCTCGAAGCGGGCCGAGGCGGCGCGCGCCTCCGGAGCCTCGTAGGCCACCCACGCGACGCAGGCGGTCTGCGCGGTGGAGGCCGCGACCGAGACCGTCGTGAAGACCCCGGGCAGCACGAGGCAGGCGATGCCCACGATCACGACGACGCGCATCACGAGAACGAGGCGCGGGCTGCGCAGCGGGCGGCCGTCGCCGGGCTCGTAGCCGGCCAGCTCGGGGTGCTCGTGGTCTTCGGACATCACTCACCAGTGTGCCACCCGGGGCGTGATCGCGCCCGGCACGAACGGGTCACGATCCGCCGGGCCGAACGGAGGCGTGCGCCCCGCGGACGAGGGCGAGCCACGATTCAGCCGATCATTATGCCTAGATCGTCACTCCAGATGGCGTGATTCGACTCTGGCGTGTCAATAGATCTGATCTATAGACTGGTGGCATCCCTCGAGAGGAATTCCTGACCGTGAGCTACACCCTGCTGCGCACCGGCGCGCGGCCCACCGAGTCCGACCCGGCGACATGACCACCATCACCGGCGTGGAGACGCACGACGTGCGATTTCCCACCTCGCTCAGCATGGATGGCTCGGATGCCATGAACAAGGACGGCGACTACTCGGCCGCCTACGTCGTGATCCGCACCGACGACCCCGAGCTGAGCGGCTTCGGCTTCACCTTCACCATCGGCCGCGGCAACGACCTGTGCGTGGCGGCGGCGGCGCAGCGCGCGCTTCCGCTGGTCGGCCGCAACGTGGAGGAGATCGTGGGCGACCTGGGCGCGATCTACCGCGAGTTGCAGAGCGACTCGCAGCTGCGCTGGCTCGGCCCGGACAAGGGCGTGATCCACCTCGCCCTTGCCGCGGTGATGAACGCCGTCTGGGATCTGGCGGCACGCAAGGCGGGCAAGCCGCTCTGGCGCCTGCTCACCGACATGACTCCGACCGAGCTCGTGGATGCGGCCGACCTGCGCTACCTGTCCGACGCCCTGACCCGGGACGAGGCGATCGCGCTGCTCACCGACCTCGCGCCGACCAGGCGGCAGAGGATCGCCGAGCTCGCCGACACCGGCTACCCCTGCTACACGACGAGCGCGGGCTGGCTCGGCTACTCGGACGAGAAGCTCCGGCGACTCTGCCAGGAGGCCGTCGACGCCGGCTACCAGTACATCAAGCTGAAGGTCGGGGCGAACCGCGAGGATGACTACCGCCGGCTCTCCATCGCCCGGGAGGTGATCGGCTGGGACGTCAACCTCATGATCGACGCCAACCAGGTCTGGGACGTTCCGGAGGCGATCGACTGGGTGCTCTCCCTCGCCGAGTTCAAGCCGCTCTGGATCGAGGAACCGACGAGCCCGGACGACATCCTCGGCCACGCGACGGTGCGCCGCGCCGTCGCCCCGATCGGGGTGGCGACCGGCGAGCACGGCATGAACCGGGTGCTGTTCAAGCAGTTGTTCCAGGCCGAGGCCATCGACTTCTGCCAGCTCGACTCGGCCCGGCTCGGCAGCGTGAACGAGATTCTCGCGGTGTACTTCATGGCGAAGAAGTTCGGCGTGCCGGTGTGTCCGCACGCCGGCGGTGTCGGCCTCTGCGAACTCGTGCAGCACCTGTCGATCTTCGACTACGTCGCGGTGTCCGGATCGCTCGAGGGCCGGGTCACCGAGTTCGTCGATCACCTGCACGAGCACTTCGTGGAGCCCTGCGTCGTCGAGGATGGCGCGTACGTGCTGCCCACCCAGCCCGGTTACAGCGCCGAGATGTTCGCCGACTCGATCGACGAATTCGCCTTTCCGGCCGGCCGGTACTGGAGCAGCGTGGCGGCACAGCGCTAGACGCCCGCACCCAGCAACCACGAGAAGCAACCACGAGAAGAAGGAGACCACCGTGTCGATTCCCCATGCCCCCTGGTTCACCGAGTCGCGATTCGGGATGTTCATCCACTGGGGGCTCTACTCCCTCCCAGCCCGCCACGAGTGGGTGATGACAAACGAGCGCCGACAGACGAGCGACTACGAGCGGTACGCCGAGTTCTTCGACCCCGACCTGTACGACCCGGTGGCCTGGGCGCGGGCGGCGAAGGCGGCCGGCATGAAGTACGTCGTGCTCACCACGAAGCACCACGACGGCTTCTGCCTGTGGGACTCGAAGCTCACCGACTACACGGCCGTGAACACCCCCTACGGTCGTGACCTCGTGCGGCCGTACGTCGACGCCCTGCGCGCCGAGGGGCTCAAGGTGGGCTTCTACCACTCCCTGCTCGACTGGCACCATCCGGACTTCCCGATCGACGGGCATCACCCCCGCCGCGACGATGCGGATGCCGTGGAGCAGAATTCGACCAGGGACATGGCCGTCTACCGCGAGTACCTCCACGGCCAGGTGCGCGAGCTGCTCACCGGCTACGGCAAGATCGACTACCTGTTCTACGACTTCTCCTACGCGAACGACACGCAGCATCCGGTCTGGGGGGCCAAGGGCCGGGACGACTGGGGGTCGGAGGAGCTGCTCGCCCTCACCCGCGAGTTGCAGCCCGGAATCATCGTGAACGACCGGCTCGACATCCCGGGGGACTTCGTCACGCCGGAGCAGTACCAGCCGTCCGGGCCGATGGAGGTGGATGGCGTGCCCGTCACCTGGGAGGCCTGCCAGACGCTCAACGGCAGCTGGGGCTACTTCCGCGACAACCTCACCATCAAGTCCACCGACCTGCTCATCCGCATGCTCGTCGACGGCGTCTCCAAGGACGGCAACCTGCTGCTCAACGTCGGGCCCACGGCTCGGGGCACCCTGGACGGGGCGGCCACAACCGCGCTCGAGGGCATCGGCGAGTGGATGCGGCTGCACGACCGCAGCATCTACGGTGCCGGGGCATCCGAATTCGTTCCGCCGGCCGACGCGCGATACACCCAGCGCGGTTCGAGGCTGTACCTGCACCTGTTCGCCTGGCCGTTCGAGCACGTGCACCTGCCGGGACTCGCCGGCAAGGTGGCGTATGCGCAGCTGCTCAATGACGCATCGGAGGTGCCGATGGCGGAGATCGCGCCGGACACGGTCGCCCTCACCACCGGCGCCGGCGGCCAGCCGGCCGGCACGCTCACGCTGACGCTCCCGGTGCTCAAGCCGGACGTGGCGGTGCCGGTAATCGAGTTGTTCCTGGTCTAGACGGGCCGGGTCACTCGGGCGAGGGCGCGTCGTCTCGACGGGTCGGGCGCGTGCTGGCCTGGGTGCTCGCCGCCGGGTGGCTCGCGATGAAGTCCTCGACCTCGATCAGGTGCACGGACATCGCGAGCCTCGCCCGGTCAGGGTCCCCGGAGGCGACGGCGCGCAGGATGTCGTGGTGTTCCCGATGGGTGTGCTGGATCGCGTCCTGCTCGGTCATCGCGCGCCACATCCGCGTGCGGATGGTGCGGCTCGCGAGGGCCTCGATCAGCGCCTCGAGGGCCGGATTGCCGGAGGCGCGGGCGATCACCCGGTGGAATTCGATGTCCACGTTCATGATCGCGTCGAGGTCGTGGGCCGAGGCGTCTTCGATGACGTCGTCGATCGTGCCGAGGAGCCGGCCGGCCTCGGCGATCTGCTCCTCGGTGATGAGCAGCGAGGCCTTGGCCGCGGCCTCGACCTCGAGCACTCGGCGCACCGAGGAGATGTGCTGGCTGTCGGCCGACGACTGCAGGTCGACGAGGAACCCCATCGGGGCGAGCAGCAGGGACGCGTCGAGCGACGTGACGTAGGTGCCGTCGCCCTGGCGCGTCTCGAGCACCCCCATGATCGCGAGCGCGCGCACCCCCTCGCGCAGGGAGCTGCGCGACACTCCGAGGGAGGCGGCGAGGTCCTTCTCCACGGGCAGGCGCGCCCCGGCCACCAGGGTGCCCCGGATGATCATGTCCTTGATGTCGTGCACCACGACGTCGGTCTGCGAGCGCAGCGGTGCGGTCCGGCCCTCGGACGCCTCGGTCATGGCCTCGGGATCGGCCTCGGGTTCGGGCGGGGGAGTGTCCATTCGGCAACTGTAGCGTTTCGCCTCACGAAGCCGGGCCCATTCATCCGATGTATAGGGTACGCGGCGGGCGCCGGGTTCCCGGCGGTCCGCCGCCCGCCGGGATGCCGGCCGCGGCTAGTGGCTGCTGCCGGCGGACTCGATCTCGGTGCGGTCGCCGCTCCAGAGCGTGTGGAAGGTGCCCTCGGCATCCACTCGCTTGTAGGTGTGCGCACCGAAGAAGTCGCGCTGTCCCTGCACGAGGGCGGCGGGCAGGCGCTTCGAGGCGAGCGAGTCGTAGTAGCTGAGCGCCGAACCGAAGCCGGGAACCGGGATGCCGGAGAGCGCCGCCGTAGAGACGACGCGGCGCCAGGCTGCCTCGCCCTCCTTCACCGCGTTCGCGAAGTACGGATCGACGAGCAGGGTCGGCAGGGTCGGGTCGTTCGCGTAGGCCTCGACGATGCGGTTGAGGAACTGCGCGCGGATGATGCAGCCGCCGCGCCAGATCGTGGCGATCGCGCCCTTGTCGATGTTCCAGTCGTATTTCACGGCTCCGGCGATGATGGCGTCGAAGCCCTGCGCGTATGCGACGACCTTGGAGGCGTAGAGGGCGGCGCGAACGTCGTCCTCGAAGGCGGTCCCCTCGCCGATCACGGCGATCTCCGGGCGGGCGTCGATGCTCTTCTGCACCGCGGCGCGCTGGTCGGGGTGGCTCGACACGGCGCGGGCGAACACGGCCTCGGCGATGCCGCCGACCGGCACTCCGAGGTCGAGCGCGTTCTGGACCGTCCAGACCCCGGTGCCCTTCGACCCGGCCTGGTCGAGAACGATGTCGACGAACGGCTTGCCGGTCTTGGCGTCGACCTGCTTGAGCACCTCCGCGGTGATCTCGATGAGGTAGGACTCGAGGTCGCCGGAGTTCCACTCGGTGAACACCTCGGCGATCGCGGCCGGCGAGTGACCGGACACGTTGCGCAGCAGGTCGTAGGCCTCGGCGATGAGCTGCATGTCGGCGTACTCGATGCCGTTGTGGATCATCTTGACGAAGTGGCCGGCGCCGTCGGTGCCGACATGGGTGACGCAGGGCACGCCGTCGACGACGGCGGCGATGGATTCGAGGATGGGGCCGAGGGTCTCGTACGCCTCGACGGATCCGCCGGGCATGATGCTCGGTCCCTTGAGGGCGCCCTCTTCGCCGCCGGAGATGCCGGCGCCGACGAAGTTGAGGTTCTTCTCGCGGAGCGCCTTCTCGCGGCGGATCGTGTCGGTGAACAGCGCATTGCCGCCGTCGACGATGATGTCTCCCGGCTCGAACACGGCGGCGAGCTGGTCGATCACGGCATCCGTGCCCTTGCCGGCCTGAACCATGATGATGGCCGTGCGGGGCTTGCTGAGCGACGCCGCGAACTCCTCGATCGTGGTCGAGGACACGAAATTGGCCTCCGGATGCTCGGACACGAGCAGGTCGGTGCGCTCGTGCGAGCGGTTGTAGATCGCCACGGTGTTGCCCTCGCGGCTCGCCAGGTTGCGCGCGAGGTTCGATCCCATCACCGCGAGTCCGACGACGCCGATGTTTGCCTGTGCCACGATGAATCTCCTTGGATCGAGTGCGGGGGAACGCCCCATCTAGGCTACCGGCTCGACCGGTTGTGTTACCGGGCCGGGTTCGCCCGGTCGATCAGCCCAGCCGGAAGGTGTCGACCGGGATGTCGGCCACGAGTCGGCGCGCGACCCCGGCCGCGTCATCCTCGGTGAGCTGGTGGGTCGCGACCAGGGAGGCAAGGAACGCCGCATCGCTGCGGCGGGACATGTCGTGGCGCGCCGGGATCGAGCAGAAGGCGCGGGTGTCGTCGATGAAGCCCGAGGTCTTCACGAAGCCGGCGCTGTCGGTGACGGCGGCGCGATAGCGGGCGATGCCGGCCGGGGTGTCGAGGAACCACCACGGGGCGCCCGCGTAGATCGAGGGGTAGAACCCGGCGAGCGGCGCGATCTCCCGCGAGAACGTGGTCTCGTCCACGGTGAAGAGCACCATCCGGAACGAGGGGTTGGTGCCGAAGTCGCGCAGGATCGGCGCGAGCGGCCGGGTGAAGTGGGTGGCGTCCGGCAGGTCGTGCCCGGTGTCCGGGCCGAAGGTGTCGAGGGTCGGCCGGTGGTGGTTGCGCAGCACTCCGGGGTGCAGCTGCATGACGAGGCCGTCCTCGCTCGCCATCGCGGCGAGCTGGTACAGCATGTTGCGCCGGTAGGCGACGGCCTCCGCCTCGGTGATGCTGCCGTCGAGGCCCGCGCGATGGAGGCGCTCGGCGTCCGCGGGCTCGAGCGGCTCGGAGCCCGCGTCGATCACGCCGGTGTCGGTGGAGGTGCCGCCGGCCGCGGCGAAGGCGGCCCGGCGTGAGCGCAGGGCGGCGAGGAGGCCGGCGTAGCTGCCGCAGTCGATTCCGGAGGTCGCCGAGAGGGCGTCGAGTCGTGACCGCCACGTAGATTCCGTCGGAAGCATATAGCGGTCGGCGCGGAAGGTCGGCAGCACCCGGCCGGTGAAGGTCGGATCGTCGGCGAGGGTGCGATGGGCGGCGAGGTCGTCGGCCGGGTCGTCGGTCGTGGCGAGCACGGCGATACGAAAACGCTCGAACAGCGCGCGGGGCCGGAAGGCGTCGCTGGCGAGCTTCTCCACGAGTTCGTCGTAGAGCTCGTCGGCGTTCGCGGCGGACGGATGCTCGGTGAGGCCGAAGACCTCGCTGAGCTCCGACTCGAACCAGTACCGCACCGGCGTGCCGAGGAAGACGTCCCAGTGGGCAGAGAGTTGGCGCCAGATCGACCGGCCGGAGGCAGTGGGTTCCGCTCCGTCGCGGCGAAGACCCAGCTCGTCGAGCGGCACCCCCACCGCGTGCAGGAGTCGCGTCACGTAGTGGTCAGGCGTGATGAGCAGCGACGCCGGGTCGGCGAATGGCTCGTTCGCCACGAGCATCGAGGCCTCGACGTGCCCGTGCGGCGAGTAGATCGGCGCGGTGGCGACCTCCGCGTAGAGCCGCCGCGCGATCTCCCGCACCGCCGGGTCGGCGGGCAACAGTCGGTCGGGATGCGGCGTGAGGCGTGTCATCGGTCTCTCTCTGACTGGGCGGGCCCCGTCGATGCGCGAATGGTGAGGTGGGTCGGCAGCGTCGCCGTCTGGCGGGCGGCGCCGGCGGTCTGGGCATCGAGGCGGGCCAGGAGCATGGACACGGCCACCCGGCCGGCCTGTTCGATCGGCGCGGTGAGCGTGGTGAGCGGCGGGTTGCAGAAGTCCGAGCCGAAGATGTCGTCGCAGCCGACGATGCTGAGGTCGTCCGGCACGCTCACGCCGCGTTCGCGCAGGCGCATGAGCATGCCGATGGCGAGCAGGTCGTTGAAGGCGATGCAGGCGGTGACCCCGCTGTTGAGCACGACATCGGCGGCCGCGGCCCCTGCATCCTTCTTGGGCGAGAACGGTCCGACCCGGCGCACCGCGACCCCGTAGTGCTCGGCGGCTCGGAGGAGCGCCCGCCAGCGCCCCTCGTTCGGCCAGGAGGTGACCGGACCGGAGACGTAGGCGATGTCGCGATGGCCGAGGGAGACCAGGTGGCCGAGCGCCTGCTCGATGCCGCTCGGGGTGTCGATGAAGACGCTCGCCACGCCCCGGGTCTGGCGGTTGATCGCCACGAGCGGCATCTCGGAGGCCAGCGTCGCCAGCCGCCGGTCGGTGAGCCGGGAGGCGGCGAGGATGGCGCCGTCGAACGAGCCGCGGAGCTTGTGCAGCATGCCGTCCTCGAGCTCGTCAGACTCCTCGGTGTCGACGAGCAGCTGCGTATAGCCGGAGGCCTTGAGCTGCTGCTGGGTGCCGCGGATGATGTCGAAGTAGAACGGGTTGGTCACGTCGGAGACGAGCACCGCGATGGTGCGGGTCTTGCCGGAGGTGAGGGCCCTCGCGTGCGAGTTGGCGTGGTAGTTGAGCGCGGCGGCCGCGCGCTCCACCTTCTCCCGCGTGAGGACGTTCACCCGGGTGGGGTTCGAGAGCGCGCGCGACGCGGTGGAGGTGGCGACTCCGCTGGCCGCGGCCACGTCGGCAAGGGTCGCCTGCCGATCCTGCCTCGCATCGCCGAGAGGTTCCATGCGGCTAGCAAAGCACACGATGGCAATTTTTGGCAAACGGTTGCAGTTGCCTTGCGGCCCTGCCTAAAGTTCCAACCACCCGCGGTGCGAAGTGAACGTGGCGAGTCCGGCCCCCTCTCGCATCCCGTCATCACTCAAAGGAGAGTCATCATGAAAGCTCGACACGCGCTCGGCGCGATCGCCGGGATTGCCATCCTCGGCCTGGCCCTTCAGGGCTGTGCGGGGTCGACCACGCCGGCGCCCGCCTCGTCATCGGCCAAGATCGACGGCACGGGCAAGACGCTCGACGTGATGATCGGCGCCAATGCCCTCTACCCGGCAGAGCAGAAGCAGTGGTTCCAGGATGTCTCGGACCGGTTCGAGAAGCAGACCGGCGCCAAGGTCAACTTCGAGACCTTCGCCTCCGCCAACGACGAGCTCACCAAGATCCAGACCTCGGTGCTCTCCGGGCAGGGACCGGACCTCTACAACCTCGGCTCCACCTTCACGCCCACCGCGTACTCCACCGGCGCGTTCGTGCAGCTCACCGACGCGGACTGGAAGAAGATCGGCGGCCGGGACAAGTTCATCCCCGGCACACTCGGCATCTCCGGTCCCGACGCCAAGCACGAGGTGGGCATCCCGTTCGCGAGCCGCCCGTTCGTGATGGCCTACAACAAGGACCTGCTCGCCGCGGCGGGCATCGACAAGCCGGCCACCACCTGGGACGGCCTCACCGCGCAGGCCAAGAAGCTCACGACGGGCGACACCTACGGGATGGCCCTCGCCTACGCCGACAGCTACGACCCGTGGAAGTTCGTCTGGGCGATGTCGCTGCAGGCCGGTAACCCCATCCTCGACGGCAAGAAGGCCCGCTTCGACGACCCGACGACGCTCAAGGCCTACCAGACCTACTTCTCCTGGCTCACCGACGACAAGATCGTCGACCCGAGCTCCATCGGGTGGAAGAATGCCCAGGCCGTGGCCGCCTTCGCCTCGGGCAAGGCCGCGTTCCTGCCGATGACGACGTCGACCTCGATGGTGACGCTCGACAAGTCGGCGGTGGCCGGTAAGTACGCCTACGCGCTCATGCCCACAGTGCCACCGGGTGCCAAGACCACCGCCAAGAACGGCAAGCCCGCGACGAGCATCATCTCGGGCGACAACATGGTCGTGGCCAAGTACTCGAAGAACCAGGATCTCGCGTTCGAACTCGTCAACATGCTCACGAGCGCCTCGAGCCAGACGAGCTACCAGAAGATCTTCGGCGACCTGCCGACCAATGCGGCGGCGGCGAAGAAGCTGGAGGACGGCAACGCCGCACTCGCCCCGGTGATCGACTCGGCGTCCAAGTCGGTCGGCACCCCGTTCAGCGGGGCGTGGGGCGACACCCAGCTGGCCCTGGTGAACGTGGTCGTGCAGTCGATCCCGTCGCTCTCCAACGGCTCCCTCAAGGTCTCCGACCTCAAGGCGAAGCTCGCCACCGCCCAGACCGCGGTGCAGGCCGCGCTCGACAAGGCGAAGTAGGCGCGAGCGACATGTCCACCTCCACTCCGGTCACGGCGCCCGCCGTGACCAGGGCGAGCGGCTCGCCGACGGGAACCCCCGTCGGCGGCCGCCCGGCCCGGCGACCGGGTCGCTCACCGAGCGAACGCAACCGCCCGTTCTGGATGCTCGCCCCCGGCGGCATCCTCATGGCGATCATCATCATCGTGCCGCTCGCGATCGCCTTCGTCATCTCGCTGCTCGACCTCGACCAGTACACGCTGCGCAGCTGGCTGCAGGCCCCGTTCATCGGGCTGCAGAACTACGTGGAGGCGGTGACCAAGTCGAGCCTGCTCCGTTCGATCTGGATCAGCGTCTCCTACGCCGCAATCGCCTCCGCGGTCACCCTCCCGATCGGCGTCGCGGCGGCCCTCGCCACCCAGAACGCCTTCCGCGGTCGCGGGCTGGTGCGCTCCATCTTCCTCATCCCCTACGTGCTCCCGGCCTTCGTCGTCGGCACGGTGTGGCGCACGATGCTGCAGCCCGGAGGAGTCGTCGATGCGGGCCTCACCGGACTGGGCATCCACGCCGGACTGTGGCTCAACGGCCCGCAGAGCTACTGGGCCCTCATCGCGGTGCAGATCTGGAGCTCCTGGCCGTTCTTCTACCTGCTCGTGCTCGCCGGCCTCCAGTCGGTGGACCAGGAGGTGCACGAGGCGGCGGCGATCGACGGCGCGGGCTGGTGGACCAAGCTGCGCTACGTCATCTTCCCGTACCTCAAGGGTCCGGTGTCGCTCGCGCTCATCATCTCGTTCCTGCACAACATCAACGGATTCACCCTGCCGTTCGTGCTCTTCGGGGTTCCGGCCCCCGAGGACGTCAACGTGCTTCCCGTGCTCACCTACATCACGAGCTTCCAGAGCTTCCGATTCGGACTGAGCGCCGCGATGGCCGTCGCCTCGCTCGTGCTCATCGCCATTCCGCTGTTCATCTACCTGAAGGCCGTACGGCTCGACACCGGCGAGGAGGGCAAGCGCCCATGACCGAGATTCTCGTGCGACCGCCCCTGCTGGGCCGCAAGACCACCGGCCGGCTGAACGCCGACGTCACCCGGCTGCTGCCGAAGCCACTGCTCGTGGCCATCGTGGTGATCCTGCTGCTCGCGGTGCTGGTGCCCCTGCTCTACATCGTGCTCGCCTCGGTCAACTCCGACGTGTCCGTGGCGAGCGGCGCCTTCTTCCCCACCGAACTTCACCTCGACAACTACCTCAAGGTGTGGACGACGGTCGACCTGCGCAACGGTCTCATCAACAGCGTGATCGTGAGCGGCTCGGTCGCCATCATCTGTGCCGCGCTCGCCGTCTCGTCGGCCTACGTGCTGGTTCGCTTCGCCTTCCGGGGGCGGCTCACCGTGCTGCGCACCCTCGTCGGCCTGCAGTCAATCCCCGGCACGCTCATGCTGCTGCCCGTCTTCGTGCTCTTCGCGAGCTTCGCGAGCGCGCTCGGCATCCAGATCATCGGCACCCGCTGGGCGCTCTTCATCACCTACATCACCTTCGCCCTGCCGTTCTCGACCTGGGTGATGGTGACCTACCTGCGCGGCCTGCCGCGCGAGCTCGAGGAGGCGGCCCGCATCGACGGGGCGTCGTCGTGGCGCATCCTCACCAGGATCATCGTGCCGCTGAGCTGGCCGGGGATCGTCGTCTCGGCGATCTTCGCCTTCCTGCTCGGCTGGAACGACGTGCTCTTCGCCTCGGTGATGACCGACCGCACGTCGCGCACCGCCGCGGTGGCGCTGCAGGTCTTCGGTGCCACCCAGGAGGGCGGAGCGATCCCGCTCTACGGGCAGATGATGGCGGCCTCGCTCATCTGCGCGCTCCCGGTCGTCGTTCTGTATCTCGTTTTCCAGCGCTACCTCGTCGGTGGCCTGACAGCAGGAGGAGTCAAATGAGTACCACCACCACGAGCTGGGCCCTGAGCGGGTTCGGCGACGAGATCGACGCAGACCCGGTCGTGCAGGTCGCCGTGTTGCAATCGCTCGGGGCGAACCACATCGAGGTGAGGAGCGCCTGGGGCACGAACATCGTCGAGCTCTCCCCGGAGCAACTCGACGCGCTCGCCGCGGTGTTCGCCGAGCGGGAGATGGAGGTCTCGGCCATCGCCTCGCCGATCGGCAAGGTCGACGCCGGCCTGCCCGTCGAGCATGAGGTCGAACGGCTCGGAGCCGCGATCGCCGCGGCGCATCGACTCGACAGCCGCTACATCCGCCTGTTCTCCTTCTATCGCGCGGAGGGCACCGAGCCGGCGAGCATCCGCGACGCGGTGCTCACCAGGCTGCGCGCCCTCGCCGACCTCGCCGAGCGCGAGGGAGTGATCCTGCTGCACGAGAACGAGAAGGACATCTACGGCGACACCCCGGAGCGCGTGCTCGACATCATCGAGTCGGTCGGTTCGGACGCCCTGCGGGTGGCCTGGGACAGCGCCAACTTCGTGCAGGTGGGCGTGCGGCCGTTCACCGAGGGCTACGCGATGCTGCGCCCACACCTCGAATACCTGCAGGTGAAGGATGCCGTGGCCGCCACGGGCGGCGTCGTTCCGGCCGGGGAGGGCGACGGCCAGCTGCTCGAGACCCTCACCGCCCTGCGCGACGACGGCTACGCGGGCTTCGCGTCGCTCGAGCCCCACCTCGCCGACGTCACCTCGATGGGCGCCTTCTCCGGCCCGTTCGCCTTCGGCCGCGCCGCCCGCGGCTTCGCCAGCCTCACCAACCAGTTGGGAATCAGCACCAGATGAGCTCCGCCGTATCACCCACCCGTCCGCTCGCCGTCGCCCTCGTCGGCTGCGGCATCATCGGCGTCAACCACTCGCGAGTGATCGTGCGCCATCCCGACCTGCGGATCGTCGCGCTCGTCGACTCGGTGCCCGAGGCGTCCCACCGCCTCGCCGACCTCATCGCCGACGAGCTCGGCGCGGAGCGACCGGCCGAGTTCTCGTCGCTCGGCGACGCGCTCGCGGCCTCCGAGGTCGACCTCGTCGTGATCTGCACCCCGAGCGGCCTGCACGTGCAGCTCGCCGAGGAGGCCCTGGCCGCCGGCACCCACGTCGTGATCGAGAAGCCGCTCGACGTGACCCTGCCGCGAGCCCGCCGCATCGCCGCCCTCGCGGCGGAGGCCGAGAGCCGCGGAAGCGTCGTCTCGGTGATCAGCCAGCACCGGTTCGACCCGGCATCCGTCGCCGTCGCGCGCGCCGCCCACGACGGCGCGTTCGGCCGCATCACGAGCGGGGTCGCCTCCGTGGCCTGGTGGCGCAGCCAGGAGTACTACGACTCCGGACAGTGGCGAGGCACCTGGGCCCTCGACGGCGGCGGCGCGGTCATGAACCAGGGCGTGCACACCGTCGACCTGCTGGTCTGGTTTCTCGGCCGGCCCGTGGAGATCTTCGCGCACACCGCCCTCCTCGCCCACGAGCGGGTTGAGGTGGAGGATGTCGCGGTCGCGACCGTGAGGTTCGAGTCCGGTGCCCTCGCCGTGCTGCACGCGACGACCGCGGCCTACCCTGGGCTGTCGGTGCGCCTGCAGGTGCACGGGTCGGAGGGCTCGGCCGTGATCGACGACGACCAGCTCGAGTACTTCTACGCCGCGGGCAACGGCGAGCCGCGGAACCAGGCCGCCGAGCAGGTGGGGGCGTCCGACCTCCGCGGTGGGGACAAGGGACCGGACGGCTTCATCGTCGGGCATCTCCGCCAGTACGAGGACATCGTCGACGCCATCCGCACCGGGAGGCGGCCGGGAGTGCGCGTGGAGGATGCCCTCGTCTCGCTCGCGGTCGTGCGCGCCGTGTACCTCTCGGCGACCCTCGGCACGCCGGTCTCGTTCGAGGCCGTGCTCGCCGGTGACCTCGACGACGTCGACGTGACCGCCGGCGCGTTCGCCGACGTTCTCGCGGGAGGCACCAAGTGAAGCTCTCCGTGTTCACCGCCTCCACCCCGGACTGGGAGCCCGAGCAGGCCGCCGGCATCCTCGCCGGCCAGGGCTGGGACGGCGTCGAGTGGCGCATCGTCGACCAGGCCGACGCCACCCCGCCCGGGTTCTGGGCCGGAAACCGGTCGACCTGGCCGCTTACCGGCCTCGAGGACCGACTCGACGACATCGCCCGCATCACCCGCGACGCCGGCCTCGAGTTCTCGGGACTGGGCGGCTACGCGAACTGCCGCGACCACGACAACGTGGAGCGCATGCTCGCCGCGACCGCGAGGCTCGGTGCGCGCCAGGTGCGCGTGACCATGCCGGGAGTGCGCGCCGGCGACTACCGCGAGACCTTCGCCACCACCCGCTCCGACCTCGAATGGATCGAGGGCCGGGCGGCCGAACACGGCGTTCGCGCGCTCGTCGAGCTGCACCACGGCACGATCACCTCGTCCGCCTCCGCCGCCATCCGGCTCGTCGACGGGCTCGACCCCGAGCGGGTCGGCGTGATCCACGACCTCGGCAACCTGCTGATCGAGGGGCACGAGGACTTCCTCGCCACCTTCCAGATGCTCGGGCCGTACCTCGCCCACGTGCACGTGAAGAACGCCCTCTGGCGTGCCACCGACGAGCCGGGCTTCGACGGCTCGGTCATCTGGCGCAACGAATGGGCGCCGCTGCGGTCGGGGCAGGCCGACGTGGAGGCCTACTTCGAGGCCCTGCACGAACACGGCTACGACGGCTGGGTCACCGTGGAGGACTTCTCCACCGAGCTGCCCCTCGAGGAGCGCACGGCCGACAATCTGGCCTACCTGCGGGCGATCCACGAGCGGGTGACCACGCGCCATGAACGCTGAGTTCGCCGGCCGACGCTCGGTGCGCCACCCCGTGCGCATCGTGCATCTCGGCCTGGGCGCCTTCCATCGGGCACACCAGGCCTGGTACACCGAGCGCGCCAACGCCGAAGCCGCCGCCGGAGACGGCTGGGGCATCCACGCCTTCACCGGCCGGAGCGCCGCCGCCGCCGAGGTGCTCAGCGCCCAGGACGACCTCTACGTGCTCATCGAGCGCGGCGATGTGGACACCGAGTCGATCATCCAGAGCATCAGCGCCGCCACCGACGGCGCGGACGCCCCGGCCTGGCGCGCGGCGGTCGCCGACCCGGCGGTCGCGATCGTGACGGTGACGGTGACCGAACGCGGCTACCGCCTCTCGACCGAGGGAACCCTCGACCTGCTGGATGCGGATGTCCGGGCCGACATCGCCCTGCTGCGAGGCGGGCGGGCGGCCACCGGCGTCGTCACGGCCGGCGCCGTCACAGCCCCCGGGCGACTCGTCGACGGGCTCCGCGCGCGGATGCTCGCCGGCGGACCCGGCATCGCCGTGGTGAGCTGCGACAACCTGGCCGACAACGGCCGAGCCACGCGTGAGTCCGTGCTCGCCCTCGCCTCCGCGGTCGACCAGTCGCTCGCCGACTGGATCGGGCGCACCGTGTCGTTCGTGTCCACGATGGTCGACCGCATCACCCCGGCCGCCACCGACGCCGACCGCGCCATCGCGCTCGCCGCGACCGGGCTGCCGGATCAGGCCCCCGTCGTGACCGAGCCCTTCAGCGAGTGGGTGCTGAGCGGCGACTTCCCCTCCGGTCGCCCGGCGTGGGAGGTGGCCGGGGCGAGGTTCGTCGACGACATCGCGCCGTACGAGCGCCGCAAGCTTTGGCTGCTCAACGCCGCGCACTCCCTGCTCGCCTACCGTGGGCTCGCCGCCGGTCACGGCAAGATCGCCGACGCCATGCTCGACGACGATTGCCGTGACGCCGTCGAGAGGCTGTGGGACGAGGCGGCGGAGGTGCTGCCGTTCGACGCCCCAGAGATGACCGCGGCCGAGATCGACTCGGCGCTGTCCGCGCTCCGCTCGCGGTTCGCCAACGCCCGCATCGAGCACCGCCTGTCGCAGATCGCCACCGACGGCTCGCACAAGCTCGGTCCGCGCATCATCGACCCGATGCGCCGTCGCCGCGAGGCCGGTCTCGCCGTCGGCATCGCCGAGGCCGGGGTGCTCGCCGCCTGGGCGACCCACCTGGCCGACGACCACTTCGCCGATCCGAGCGCCGAGGCGCTCGCCGGCGAGCTCCGCGGGCTCGACGCCGCGGATCGGGCCGGCGCCGTCATCCGTTTCCTCGCCCCGGACCTCGCCGACGACGCCTCCGTCGTCTCCGCCGTGGCCGCCCAGATCGATTCCCAACGCACGACCCTAGGAGCACGCCGACCATGAAGATCGCCTCAGCCGAAGTACTCGTCTCGAGCCCGGGACGCAACTTCGTCACCCTGCGCATCACCACCGACGACGGGTTCGTCGGACTCGGCGACGCGACCCTCAACGGCCGCGAGCTCGCGGTGGCGAGCTACCTGCGCGACCACATCGCCGCCCTGCTGATCGGGCGGGACGCGCACCAGATCGAGGACACCTGGCAGTACCTGTACCGCGGGGCCTACTGGCGTCGCGGCCCGGTGACGATGGCGTCGATCGCCGCCGTCGACACGGCCCTCTGGGACATCAAGGCCAAGGTCGCCGGCCTACCGCTCTACCAGCTTCTCGGCGGCAAGAGCCGGGTCGGCTGCCTCACCTACGGTCACGCCAGCGGGGTCGACCTGCCGGAGCTGTTCGACTCGATCCGCGAGCACCTCGACCAGGGCTACCGGGCGATCCGCGTGCAGACCGGCATCCCGGGGCTGGACTCCGTCTACGGCGTCGCCTCGAGCAAGAACGCCGGGGCGGGGGATTCCGGGGTGAGCGCGCGCTACGACCACGAGCCGGCCCGGCGCAGCGCCGTTCCGGTGGAGGAGAGCTGGGACACCCGCGCCTACCTCCGGCACGCGCCGACCGTGTTCGAGGCCGTGCGCAACGAGTTCGGGCCGGAGCTGCCGCTGCTGCACGACTCGCACCACCGACTCACCCCGATCCAGGCGGCGAAGCTCGGCAAGTCGCTCGAGCCGTACGACCTGTTTTGGCTCGAGGATGTGACGCCGGCCGAGAACCAGGCCGCGCTGCGCCGGGTGCGCGAGCACACCACGACTCCCCTCGCCATCGGCGAGGTCTTCAACACCATCTGGGACTACCGCGAGCTGTTCGAGGAGCAACTCATCGACTACGTGCGCTCCCCGGTGACGCACGCGGGCGGCATCACCGCGCTCCGCCGCATCTTCGACTACGCGGCGGTCTACCAGATCAAGTCGGGCGTTCACGGCCCCACCGACATCTCGCCGGTCGGCCTCGCCGCCGCCCTGCACCTGGGCATCGCCATCCCGAACTTCGGCATCCAGGAGTACATGAAGCACAGCGCGGCGACGGATGAGCTCTTCCGCCCCACCTATTTCTTCGATGGCGGCTACCTCGTGCCCGGGGACGGCCCGGGGCTCGGCGTGGACTACGACGACCTCGTGGCCGACGCGCATCCCTACGAGGGCGCCTACCTGCCGGTGAACCGCCTGCTGGACGGCTCGATGCACGACTGGTGATGCGCGGCGCCGCGCCCGCTCCCGTCCGAGACGCGTTTCTCCGGAGGTTCCGGCCGTCGAGCCGGTTTAAGGGCCGAAAACGGCCGGATGCGGGCCCGCCCGCGCGAAACCTCCGGAGAAACGTGAGTTGGCCGCGATCGGCGGTGGGGTTGCGCGCGGGACGCGGGTGCCCGAGTGTGGTGGGAACGGGAGGGCCGGATGGAGACCGAGATGGGCATCGAGTCGTTGCTGGCGCCCGGGGCCACCCTGCGGCGACTCGCGACCGGGGCGGTCTGGGCGGAGGGTCCCGTGTGGATCCCTGCCCTCGGCGTGGTGCGCTGGAGCGACATCCCCGGCAACCGCATCCTCCAGGTGCACGTCGCGAGTGGCGAGACCTCGGTCTACCGGGATGACGTGGAGTTCACCAACGGACGCACCCTCGACGCCGCGGGGGCGGTGATCCAGTGCTCGCACGGTCGTCGGGCGGTCGAGCGGGACGTCGACGGCGTGGTGACGACCCTCGTGGACCGCTGGAATGGCGTGCGATTCAACTCGCCGAACGATGTCGTGGTGAAGAGCGACGGAACGATCTGGTTCACCGACCCGCCCTACGGCATCACCTTCGCCCGGGAGGGGCATCTCGGGGAGACGGAGTACGGCGCGAACTACGCGTTCCGGTTCGACCCGGCGAGCGGATCGGTCGCCCCGGTGATCACCGACATGGAGGAGCCGAACGGCCTGGCCTTCTCCCCGGACGAGTCGATCCTCCACGTCTCGGACACCTCGGTCGCGTTGCGCCCAGGTGGCAACCACCACATTCGCGCCTACACCGTGATCGACGGGGCCTCCTGCGCCGACGGCCGGGTCTTCGCGGTCGTCGAGCCGGGGGTGTCCGACGGGTTCCGGGTCGACGAGCACGGCAACCTCTGGACCTCGAGCGGGGACTCCGTGCAGGTGTTCTCGCCGGCCGGCGCACGGCTCGGCGCGATCGCCGTGCCGGAGGTCGTGGCCAACGTGTGCTTCGGCGGCGAGGGCGGCGGCACCCTCTTCATCGCCGCCTCGACGAGCCTGTACGCGATCGAGACTCGCACGCGGGATACGGTGCGTCCGCGCCTCGGTAGCGTTGACCCCATGCCTGTGACCGCCCGGAAGCCGCTCGTCGTCGTCATGGGAGTCTCCGGCTCCGGCAAGTCCACGGTGGGGAGCGCGCTCGCCGACGAGCTCGGGGTGCCGTTCGTGGATGCCGACGACCTGCACCCGGCGGCCAACGTCGCGAAGATGGCGGCCGGGCATCCGCTCACCGACGACGACCGCTGGCCCTGGCTCGCCCGCGTCGCGTCGACGCTGTCCGCCGCGGAGGCCGGCGGCATGGTGATCGCCTGCTCGGCCCTCAAGCGTGTCTACCGCGAGGCGATCCTGGCCGCGGAACCGGCCACCCGGTTCGTCTTCCTGAGCGGGTCGCGCGAGCTCCTGGCCGAGCGGATGTCGCACCGGCCCGGCCACTTCATGCCGGCCTCCCTGCTCGACTCGCAGCTCGCCACCCTCGAGCCGCTCGCCGCAGACGAGCCGGGCGTCACGGTGTCCCTCGACTCCGGCGCGGCGCCGGTGGAGCTCGCGCACCTCGCCGCCGCCTCCCTCGCCCGCTAGCCGCCCGCTCGCGTAACCCGCAGCGTCCCGACCGAACACGCGTTTCTCCGGAGGTATCGCTCGCGGCGGGTCGTATTTGCCCGTAACGGCCCGATTTCGGCCCGTCGAGCGGCAAACCTCCGGAGAAGCGCGAGTCGACGCGCGAGTCGAAGCGCGAGTCGAAGCGCGAGTCGACGCGCGAGTCGAAGCGCCAGTCGAAGCGCCAGTCGAGCTGCTCGGAGCGCCCGGGCCGCATCCCGTGTAAACTCTCCCACTGGGTCTTGCCCGACCGGTTCTCCGGCGGCGGGACTGCGAACTTCGGCGAGGGATCGTCGGCCGCACCAACCGGTGCGGTGGACATCCGTGATCGACGCGGTGGAGCGGGGCACACGGGCTGCAGAGCCCAGGTCTTTTTCCTCACGCTGATGCGTTCGAGTTGAAACCAATGACACGCGGGCCCCGGCTCGCAGAGGAGTAAAACCATGGCGGAGAAGAAGGCTCACAAGGAGCTCACCAACAAGATCACGGCCGAGCCGCGCAACACGTTCGGCAAGGGCGTCGCCCGCAAGCTTCGTGCAGCGGGCAAGGTCCCGGCCGTCGTCTACGGCCACGGCACCGAGCCGCGTCACCTGAGCCTCCCGGCCCACGACGTGTCGCTCCTGCTGCGCAAGGCGAACGCCATCCTCGACCTGCAGATCGAGGGGGAGAGCCAGCTCGCCCTCGTCAAGGACGTGCAGAAGGACCCGCTGCGCCAGATCATCGAGCACATCGACCTCATCGTCGTGCGCAAGGGCGAGCGCGTCGAGGTCGACGTGGCCGTGCACCTCGAGGGCGAGCCGGTCGCCGGCACCGTCGCGGAGCAGGACGCCAAGTCCCTGCTCGTCGAGACGCTCGCCATCAGCATCCCCGAGAACATCGTCGAGAGCGTGGAGGGCCTCGAGGCCGGCACGCACATCTACGCGAAGGACATCACGCTGCCCGCGGGCGCGGTGCTCATCACCGACCCCGAGACGCTCGTCATCGCGATCAGCATCCCGGCCGAGCAGGACCTCGGTGAGGTGCCCGAGGTCGAGGCCCCCGCCGAGGAGACCGAGGCGGCCGCCGAGTAGCGAGCCGTTCCCCAGGGAAAGACAGACCCGCTGGACACCAATCAGTGGCTCGTAGTCGGGCTCGGCAACCCCGGGCCCGACTACGCGAGCAATCGACACAACGTCGGCCAGATGGTGCTGGCCGAACTCGCCGACCGCGCGAGGGCCCCCTTCAAGAGTCATAAGACCAATTCGATGGTCGCCGAGGGGCGCACCGGGCTCGAGGGCCCGAGGCTGATCCTCGCGAAGCCGAACTCGTTCATGAATCTGTCCGGTGGTCCGGTGGCCGCCCTCCTGCGCTTCTACAAGATCGACCCGGAGCGTCTCATCGTCGTGCACGATGAGCTCGACATCCCGTTCGATCGCCTCAAGATCAAAAAGGGCGGCGGGGCCGGCGGCCACAACGGGGTGCGGGACATCATCTCGGCCATGGGAACCGGCGACTTCGTGCGGGTGCGGGTGGGTATCGGCCGACCCCCCGGCCGCCAGGCATCCGCCGATTTCGTCTTGCGCGACTTCGGTTCGGCCGAGCGCGCCGTGCTGCCCAACATCCTCACGGATGCCGCGGATGCCGTTGAGTCGATCGCGCGCGACGGCCTCACCGCGGCCCAGCTGCGCTTCCACACCCTCGCGGAGTAGCGCCACCCCGGCCGACGCGACCGACCGGGCTCGGCGGCATCATCCGATGAATACGCCGAAAGCGCTTTCCAATCCGTCCCATCACCCCTAGGCTTAACGGGAGCGTGAGCCCCGCACACGTCAAGGGGGATCATCATCGTCGTCAGTCACGATCCGGGCGCCGAGCCCTCCTGGGCCGCCGCGGTCGAGTGGACCCGCCGCCAGGTCGAGAACGGACCGTTGCCGGCGGGGGTGCTGGGCATCGGAACGTCCCGGGGCATCGAGGCGATCGAGGCGTTCGGTGCCTCCGGCGAGAGGGTTGCGCGCTCCGACGACCACTTCGCCCTCTTCTCCGTGACCAAGCCTCTCGTGGGGCTCGCCGCCCTGCGCGCGGTGCGGGCCGGGTCGCTCGCCCTCGGCGACGCCCTGGACGAGTCCGCCCTGCCCGGCGTGACGCTCGAACACCTGCTCAGCCATCGCTCCGGTCTGGTCGACGTGCCGCTCGACAGCCCGGTGCCGCTCGGTGACCAGCTCGCGTCGGCGACGGCGGACTACGCGCCCGGCGCGGCGTTCCGCTACACGAACCTCGCCTTCGCGGGCGTCGGGGCCATGCTCGAGAGGTCGACGGGGCGGACCGTCTACGACCACATCGACCACTACCTGGGGCCGGGCGCGGGGGTCGGTTTCGATCCGGGCGTCGACCCCCATGACGTGTACGGAACCGACGGCGTCGACCTCGACCTCTCCCGAATGTACGGCCACCGGCATCCGGCCGCCGGCGCCTTCGGAACGGCGGCGGGACTCCTGGGCCTCGGCGGCCGGGTGCTGCGCACGCTTCGGGACGGCGCGGGCGAACTTCTCGACCCGGCGCTCCTGCGCGGCGCGCTCGTCTCGAGAACGACGGGCCTCGGCGAGCCCGACCCGGCGGCGACCCGCTCCTCGGAGTACGGGCTGAGCGGGAACCTGCGCGAGCACTCTCCCGAGCTGGCCAACCGCCGGGTGTTCGGGCACGCCGGCTGGTCGGGCAGCCAGTGGTGGATCTATCCGGAGCAGGACGTCGTGCTCGTGCTCCTGACCAACCACCTGCAGGCGGGCGACCTGGGGGTCGACTTCAGCGAACTCAACAATGCGCTCTTCCCGGCCTCGGTCGCCTGATTTCGCGCCGCGAACTCACAATGATGTGCTCACCAATGAAAGGCCGGTCCCATGACCACCGCTGACGACACCCTGCTCTACGACAGCCCGGCCAGCGACTGGCTGTCGGCCCTGCCCCTCGGCAACGGGATGCTCGGCTCGATGGTCTACGGAGGCAGCGCCCTGCAGCGGTTCCAGATCAACGACGGGCTGGCCTGGTCAGGGTCGCCGTCGAGCGAGGCGATCGACCCGGTCGACCGGGAGGCGTTCGCGGCGACCCTCGCCGAGGTGCGGGCCCAGCTGCTGCGCGGCGAGTACGTCGAGGCCGAGAAGACCGCCACCGGCCTGCAACACCGGCACAGCCAGTCGTTCCTGCCGTTCGGCGAGCTGGCCATCGCCGTCGCGCCGCACGGCGACGTCTCGTCGTACTCGCGCTCCCTCGAGCTGGCGACGGGCCTCCATCGCGAGACCTATAGCGTCGCGGAGTTCGGCGTGACGTGGACCTCGTTCGTCTCAGTGACCCCGGGCGTGCTCGTGATCCGGATGGCCACCGACCTCCCGGCCGGCCTCGATCTCGCCCTCTCGCTCTCGACGCCCCTGCGGGTGCTGGCCACGGACTACGGCCCGTCGGGAGCGACCCTGCGCCTCAAGGCTCCGTCGGATGTCTTCCCCCCGCACGATGCGGGAGGGGTGGCCTACTCCGACGACCCGGTCGCCTCCGCCCAGGGGGCCCTCGCCGTTCGGTGGGAGCACGACGGGAGCGACGTGACGGAGCACGGAGTGCTCGGCGCGCGGGGAGTTCACGCGCTCACGATCTACGTCTCCACCCAGACGACCCTCGCCGCGTTCGGCGCCACGCCGACCGGTGACGCGGAGTCGGCCCTCGGGGTGGCGCTTGATCGGCTGGCGGTCGCGGCGGCGGAGCCCTATGCCCGGCTTCTCGACCGTCACCTGCAGAGCCACGGCGAGCTCTTCGGTCGGGTTCGGCTGCGGCTCGGCGACCGGTCGGTGCCGACGCCCGGCGCCGTGCCCGTGCCGACCGATCGGCGACTGGCCGAGGCCAACGAGCATCCGCACGGCGCGATCGCCGCCGACCCGGGCCTCGCCGAGCTTCTCTTCAACTACGGCCGGTACCTGTTGATCGGCTCCTCTCGTCCCGGCGGGGCCCCGGCCAACCTGCAGGGCATCTGGAACGCAGAGCTGCCGGCGCCCTGGAGCTCCAACTACACCATCAACATCAACCTCCAGATGAACTACTGGGCGGCGGAGGCGGTCGGGCTCGCCGAGTGCCTCGAGCCGCTGTTCGACCTGATCGACCTGCTGAGGACCACCGGCACCCGAACCGCGCGCGAACTCTACGGAGCGGGCGGCTGGGCCGCCCACCACAACGCCGACGTCTGGGGCTACAGTCACCCGGTCGGCCACGGACGGGCGAAGCCACGCTGGTCGCTCTGGCCGATGGCGAGCCTGTGGCTGGTGCAGCACCTCTGGGACCACCTCGAGTTCGCGGCACCCGGCGACCCGGCGGGCGACGCGTTCCTCCGGGATCGCGCGTGGCCGGCCATCCGGGGCGCCGCCGAGTTCGGACTCGATTGGCTCGTCGAGCTGCCGGACGGCACCCTCGGCACCGTGCCGTCCACGTCGCCGGAGAACGCGTTCCTCGGCAGCGGCGAGACGGCGGAGGTGGGGATCTCCTCCACCATGGACCTGACGATGCTGCGGGAGGTCTTCGGCCACGTCGCGGTGCTCAGCGAGCGGCTCGGGCTGCAGGGTGACCCGGTCGTGGCGCGCGCCGCCGCCGCGCTCCCGCGGATTCCCGGCCCGTCGGTCGGCCGCGGCGGCCAGATTCGCGAATGGCTCGCCGACGACCCGCAGGTGGAGCCGAACCACCGGCACATGTCCCACCTCTGGTTCCTGCACCCCGGCGCGACGCAGGACACCCCCGAGCTGCGGCGCGGCGCGTCCGCGTCCCTGGATGCGCGGGGGCGCGAGTCGACCGGCTGGTCGCTCTCCTGGAAGATCGCGCTGCGCGCCCGGCTCGGCCAGGGCGATGAGATCGACGAGCTGCTGCGCCTCGTCTTCCGGGACATGACCGTGGACCGCGGCGGCCAGAGCGGGGGGCTCTATCCCAACCTCCTGGCGGCGCATCCGCCGTACCAGATCGACGGCAACTTCGGCTACGTGGCCGGCCTGGTGGAGGCCCTGCAGCAAAGCCACGCCGGGGAACTCGTGCTGCTGCCCGCGCTCCCGTCGTCGCTTCCGAACGGCGAGGTCGTGGGCCTTCGCGGTCGCGGCGGGGTCAGCACCTCCCTGCGCTGGCGCGACGGCCTGCTCGTGAGCGCCGAGGTGACCTCGGGCTGCGAGCAGACCGTGCGCGTGCGCTACGGCGAGCGGGTCTGGAGCCTCGAGCTGACGCCCGGCCAACCGCAGCCGGTGCCGCTCGAGGCCTGACCGCTACTTCTTCGACTGGTCGTACGCCTTCTGCTGGATCTGCAGGTAGCGGGTGAGGCCGACGCCGTCCAGGCCCTTCTTGTAGTCGTCCCAGCCGGTGTCGATGTTCTTCGAGCCGGTGATGAACTGCAGCGAGCTCTGTTGAACGTAGTTCTCGATGTTCGTCTGCAGTGTCGCCACCTCACCGCCGAGCGACGGGTCGATCCAGACCGCCCAGTACGGGTAGACCTGCGCCTTGTCCTCGTGGCCGTCGTACAGCTTCGTGGCCTCGTAGAGGCGGCGCTCGTACCCGGCGCTCGAGTACAGGTCGGTCGGGGTGGCCTGGGCGCTGCGGAACGCGGAGGTGTTGTTGTACTGCGCCATCGAGCTCCACGAGGTGTTCGTCGGCTTGGCGCCGACGGGGGCCTGGATCACCTTGAGGATCGGCTTGAGTGTGGTGTCGAGGGAGATGTCGGACGGGCCCGGCTTCTCCCAGCCGATGCCCTCGCTGCCGAAGTTGCCCTCGATCTGGCCCTGCGTGCTGTAGATGTAGTTCATCATCTTGATCGACTGCACCTGCTGAGCCGGCGACGCCTTGCTAGTGAGGGCGAAGGTCGCGCCCGGCGTCGACGGGATGTTGTACGCGGTGAAGTTGGCGCCATCCGGCCCGGTGAGCGGAGCCACGGCGTCATAGTTCTTGTCGCGCCCATCGGCCTGGCCGAGCGTGACGAAGATCGCCGGGTGAAGCACCGTGCTCGAGCCGACGAGCGCCGCGTCCGCGCTGTCGCCCTGGGCCTTCAAGGCATCGCCGTTCTGGGTGAACGCACCCTGGTCGATGAGCCCCTGGTCGTAGAGCGACTTGATGAACTTGAGCCCGGCGCGCCAGCCGTCCTTGTTGGCCTGCGTGTCGACGCGCTTGCCCTTGAGCACGAGGGTGGAGTTGTTGTTTCCGCTCGTTCCCTGCGGGTCGTAGATGAACGCGTTCATGAGATACGGGATCACGTTGTCCCGGGTGTCCCCGGTCAGGGGGATCTCGTCCGCCTTGCCGTTGCCGTTGGGGTCCTGGGTCTTGAAGGCCTTGAGCACCTTCACCAGGTCCTTCGTGGTCTTGGGCTGTTCGAGCCCCAGCTTCTTCAGCCAGGCCGAGTTCATCCAGAGCTTGTCCTGGTACGAGCAGTGATAGCAGTCGTTCCACTGCGGCAGCCCGTAGATGTTGCCGTCGGGCGCGGTCGCCATCGCCCGGTACTCGGGAATGGTGTCCAGCGCCTTCTGGATGTTCGGCGCGTACTTCTTGATCAGGCCCTGGAGCGGCCGGAGCACTCCCTGCTTGCCGAGCTTCAGCAGCTCGGGCGGGCTGAACTGGTCGACCCACGGAACGAGCAGGTACGCGTCCGGGTAGTCGCCGCTGGCCAGCGAGATCTGTCGCTTCTCCTTGGCCGGCCCGCCGTCGAGCGTCGTGGTCTGCCACTTGAAGGTGATGTTGAACTTCTTCGACAGCTCCTTGCTGAAGGCGTTCGTGGCGAGGTTCGTGCCCGGAAACTGGGCGGCGAACACGCTGAGGGTCACCGCCGGGTTTCCGGAGATGTCGGGCACCGCCCCGTCGGCCGTCTTCGTCGAATCGCTCGGTGCGCAGGCCGCGAGCCCGAGCACGAGAGCGCCGATCGCGACGAAGGCGGTGACCGCGCGTCTGTTGCGGCGGAGTAACTTCATTGTCGACTCATTTCTGTGGGGGAATGCCCGACGCGGCTGCGCCGGAGATGGAGTGCGTTAGCCCTTCACGGCGCCGATCATGATTCCCTTGGTGAAGTGGCGGGCGACGAAGGGGTAGATCAGCAGCACCGGCACGCTCGAGACCACGATGAGCGAATACTTCAGCAGGTCGGCGAGTTGTTGGCGCTCCATGGCGACACTGGCGTCGATCGCCCCGCCGGTCGTCGTGTTGAGGATCAGGATGTTCCGCAGCACCAGCTGCAGCGGATACAGGTCGTCGCTCTTGAGGTAGATCAGCGCGTCCAGGTAGGAGTTCCACTGTGCGATCGCGTACATCAGGGCCACCACCGCGATGAGCGGCTTGGCCAGCGGCAGTACGACCGACCAGAGGAACCGCAGGTCGGAGCTGCCATCCAGCTGGGCCGCCTCGTAGAGTTCGTCGGGGATGGCCGAGCGGAAGTAGGTGCGCGCGATGATCACCTGCCAGACGCCGATTGCCTGCGGCAGCAGCAGCGCCCAGCGGGTGTCGAGCATGCCAAGCGATTGCACCACCAGGTAGGTCGGGATCAGCCCGCCGCTGAAGAGCAACGTGAAGAGGATGATCGTCATGATCGTGTTGCGCCCCCACAGGTTTCTGCGGGAGAGAGGGTAGGCGATCGCGATCGTCAGCGTCACGCTGATGAAGGTGCCGACGACCGTGTAGAACAGCGAGTTGCCATAGCCCCGCAGGATCGTCGGGTCGCTCAGCGCGACCTCGTAGCCCCGGAGGCTGAAGTCCACCGGCCACAGCGTCACCCGGCCGCCCGAGACCGCCGCGGCGCTCGAGAACGAGCTGGCCAGGATGTAGAGCAGCGGCAGCAGCACGATCAGCAGGAAGACCACGAGCAGGAGGTAGATCACCACCAGGAACATCCGGTCCGGCAGCGTGTCTCTGATCTTTCTGGCCGGGGGCTTGTGGGGCGAGGTCGTGCGCGGTTCGGTGTTCTGCGCCGCACGGCGCAGCGTGGTGGTGCTCATGACCACAGCCCCCCGCCGGTGAGGCGCTTCGCGACGAAGTTGACCACGAGCAGGAGGCCCAGGTTGATCACCGAGTTGAACAGCCCGATCGCGGTCGCCTGGCTGAAGTCGGCGTTGAGCAGCCCGACCTTGTACACGTAGGTGGAGATGATCTCCGACGACCCGAGGTTGAGCGGGTTCTGCAGCAGGAACGCCTTCTCGAATCCGATCGCCATGATGTTTCCCACCGCGAGAATGAGGATGATCGTGGCCGTGGGCATGATCCCCGGAATGTCGATGTGGATGATCTTCTGCAACCGGGACGCCCCGTCGACCTTGGCCGCCTCGTAGAGCGACGTGTCGATCGAGGCCAGCGCCGCGAGATAGATCACCGCGGAGTAGCCGGCCGTCTGCCAGACATCGGTCCAGACGAAGATGCTGCGGAAGAAGTCCGGATTGCCCAGGAAGTCCACCTTGGAGAGGCCGAAGGCCCCCAGCGCCCGGTTCATTATCCCGAGTTGCGGGGCGAGGATCAGGATGGTCATCGAGACCACGACGACCGTGGAGATGAAGTACGGCGCGTAGGTGATGAGCTGCACGCTCTTCCTGAACGCGCCGAGCCGAATCTCGTTGAGGGCCAGCGCCAGGATGATGGGAACGGGAAAGCTCGCGATCACGACGTAGCCGGAGAGGAGCAGGGTGTTGCCGACGAGGGTCCAGAACACCGGGTTGCTGAAGAACGCCTCGAAATTGCGCAGGCCGACCCAGTCGCTGCCCCAGATCCCCTTGATCACGTTGTAGTCCTTGAACGCGATCACCGCGTTCGTGAGCGGGATGTACTTGAAGATCACGAAGTACGCGAGGGGCACGATCACGAGCAGGTAGAGCTGCCAATGGTGCCGCAGGCTCTTGCGGGCCGGCCCGGGGCGTCTGGGCGGGGTGACGACGCGTTCGAGCGGCTCGGAGTCGACGGTGCCGGTGAGTCTGGCGTCCGTCGACGCCGCATTCGACGTCATTGCGTCAGCGGCCGAGCATCCGTTTCATCTGACCAATCTGGCCAATCGGCGAGCTGGTGGCGAGAGAAGGACAGCGGAATAAGGTACCGAGACATCGTTGACTCCGTAATTTGCGCTCGCTCTATTGGACCGAAGCCGGATGTCGACGCATCTTCTCGAGTCGAGCACCGCTGATGACCCAATCTAACGGAAAGCGCTATCAAAAGAAAGATCAGATCAATTTTCCGAAGATGGCCGTTCTCGCCGTGTCGCTTGGCGTGCCGCCGCCACCCGCGCAGACTGGGTGGGTGAAGGTTCTCGTTGCCGGAGCTACCGGGGTTATCGGCCGCCCCCTCGTGCGCGAGCTCATTCGCGCGGGGCACGCCGTCGCGGGGCTCAGTCGCACCCAGGCCGGGGCCGACCAGATCGTCTCCCAGGGTGCTCGGGTGATCCGGGCCGACATCCTCGACCTGGGCGCGCTCCTCGAGGCCACGGCCGGCCTCGCCGCGGACGCCGTCATCCACGAGGTCACGGCGCTCGCCCGGCCGCCGGCTCGCTACACCGACATGGAACCGACAAACCGCGTGCGCACGGAGGGTTCCGCGAACCTGCTCGCCCTCGCGAAGCAGGCCGGGGCGACCCGGTTCGTGACCCAGTCCTTAGTCTTCGGCTACGGCTATGGTGACCACGGCGCCGTGCCCCTCACCGAGGATGCCCCATTCGGAGCGCCGGCGGGGCTCGGCAGCGACGCGGCGATCGCGGCCATGGCCGAGGCGGAGCGGCAGGCGTTCGAGGCGACGGGCATCGACGGCATCGCCGTGCGTTACGGGCTGCTGTATGGGGGAGACCCGGAGTTCGTTCCTCGGCTGCGGACGCGGTCGCTTCCCGTCGCGTCCGGCAAGAGGGGAACCGTCGCGCTCGTGCATGTGGAGGATGCCGCCCTCGGCACCGTCGCGGCCCTGGAGCGCGGAGTGGACGGCGCGGCCTACAACATCGTCGACGACACCCCGGCGACCTGGCGGGAGTTCATCGAGCAGTCCGCGCGCACCGCGGGAGCTCCGCCGCCGCCGGTGCTGCCCGGGTGGGCACTGCGCCTCGTGGCGCCGTACGCGGCGGAGCTTCTCACGCGGGTGAACCTGCGCGTCTCCAATGAGATGGCCCGCGAGCGGCTCGGCTGGGCGCCGCGCTATCCGTCCTTCCGCGACGGCCTGGCGGTGCAGCTCGCCTGACTGACGGACTGGCCGGCCGACCGGCTAGTCTCGGCGCGCGTCTGCGCCGGTTCGCCGCCGGCTCCAGAGCGGGTCGAGCGCGGCCACCTCCTCCTCGCTCGCCGAGCCGAACGCGCCGGCGGCCGACGCGACGACCGACCGACGCCCCTGACCCTTCGTCCTGCGAAGGCTCGCGATCACCGCCACCGCGATGATCGCCGACACCACCGCGAGCGACACCGTCGTGGGAATGTAGACCAGGTCGAGCAGGAGCATCTTCACCCCCACCCACACCATCACGACGGCGAGTCCCACCTTCAGGTAGACGAATCGATGCATGAGGTCCGCGAGCAGAAAGTACATGGCCCGCAGGCCCAGGATGGCGAAGGCGTTCGCGGTGAACACGAGAAACGCCTCGTCCGTCACGGCGAACACCGCGGGGATCGAGTCCACCGCGAAGATGATGTCCGTCACCTCCACGAGCACCAGCACCGCGAGAAGCGGGGTCGCGAGCAGGGCACCGGCCCGCCGCACCACGAAGCGCTGGCCGTAGTAGACATCCGTCGTCGGCACCAGACGGCGGAACACCCGCAGCACCCGCGAGTTCTCGGGATGGATGTGCTCGCTGCGCTGCCGGATCATGCGGTACCCCGTGTAGATGAGGAACGCCGCGAAGACATAGAGCACCCAGGAGTAGCGGTCGATGATGGCGGCGCCCGCCGCGATGAAGGCGCCGCGGAAGGCGAGCGCCCCGAGCACTCCGAAGAACAGCACCCGATGCTGGTAGGCGCGCGGCACGGCGAACGCCGCGAAGATGATCGCCCAGACGAACACATTGTCCACGGCCAGGGACTTCTCGATCAGGTAGCCCGCGAAGTACTGCTGCCCGAACTCCGCGCCGTACAGGTTCCACACGACGACGCCGAATGCGACGCCGCAGAGCACCCAGACGGCCGACCACGCAGCGGCCTCGCGAACCCCGATCACGTGCGCCTTGCGGTGGGCGACGAGATCGATCGCGAGCATCGCCATGATCACGCCGAGAACGGCGAGCCAGCCAGCGAGGGGAACATCCATGAGTCTTCTCCAGTCGATCGTGCCAACTGGAGGTCTCATCCGGCCCCGTGAGGACCCGTGACGCCGGGACTCGATCGCGAGCCCGGATTGACGACGTCACGTCGGGGATTACTCCCCTCCACCTCCAGTGGACCATGCCTCCCGCCGCGTCGCAATCGGCTTTTTCCCAGACACGGCCACCTCCACCAGCTTCGGTGATCGGCGCTTGCCTCCCCGGGAAGCGGGAGTGTCCGAGGCGGCGCGTAGACTCTTGCGGTGATCCTTCAGGGCTTAAACCGTGCGCTCGCGCGCGCCCGCACGTTCGAAAACGCCCTCTCCTACGCGGCCAGAAGCGCGGACTTCTCCCTCGTCGACGGCCTTCGTGCGCCGCTGCTCGCCGGGTTGCTCGACGCGCGGAAGGGGCCGCAGTCGCTGCTCGCGATCGTCGCGACCGGCCGTGATTCCGAGTCGCTTCGTGGCGCGCTCGCCTGTGTGGCCCCCGACGCCGAGGTGATCGAGTTCCCGGCCTGGGAGACCCTGCCGCACGAGCGGCTGAGTCCGAGCGCCGAGACCGTGGGCAAGCGCATCCGGGCCCTGCGCCACCTCCAGCGCTGGGAGGCGGCAGTGAAGGCCGGCGAGCCGGTGGGCGACCTCATCGTGGTGGCGAGCGTGCGCGCCGCCCTGCAGCCGCTCTCCGACAATCTCACGAGCCTCGAGCCGCTCGAACTGGTGGCCGGCCGCCGAGGCTACAACCTCGCCGACCTGTCGACCCAGCTCGTGGATCTCGCGTACTCCCGCGTCGACATGGTCACCCGTCGAGGCGAGTTCGCGGTGCGCGGCGGAATCCTCGACGTGTTCGCCCCCGTCGCGGAGCATCCGTGGCGGGTGGAGTTCTTCGGTGACGAGGTGGAGCAGATCCGCGAGTTCTCGGTGGCCGACCAGCGCTCGCTGCCGGCGGCAGTGGGCGTCGTGGAGCTTCCGGCGAGCCGCGAGATGCTCCTGAGCCCCCAGGTGCGCCAGCGGGCCAGGGAGATGCAGCACGAGTTCCCGAGCCTCTCGACGATGCTCGCCAAGATCTCGGAGGGGATCCCGGTGGACGGCATGGAGTCGCTCGCCCCCGCCCTCGTCGACCGCCTCGTGCCCCTCACCCACTACCTGCCGGCCGGCGCGGCGATCGCCGTGCTCGCGCCCGAGCGGGTCGCCTCCCGGGCCGTGAGCCTCGTGGAGACCAACCGCGAGTTCCTCGGCGCGGCCTGGAACGCCGCGACCGCGGGTGCCGAGGCGCCGATCGACCTCGACTCCGGCGACTTCCTCAGCATCAACGCCCTCCGCGAGTCGGCCGGCGACCGCGCGTGGTGGACGCTGAGCAGCTTCGACTCCGGCGCGGTGGATGTCGCGGCGACGTCCGAACTCCGCGACGGCGACCACTACATCCGCATCGACGCCACGACTGTGCCGAGCTTCCAGGGCCGGGCCGATGGCGCGATCGAGTACGTGGGCGAGAGGCTCAGGCACGGCTGGACGGTGGCGATCGTCGCCGCCGGGCACGGCCTCGTCGAACGCGCGGCCGAGGCCCTCGGCGAGCACGGCTTCGCCGCCCGGGTGGTTGACGAGTTCCCCGCGGCGCCCGAGACCGGCATCGCCTACCTGCTCAAGGCATCCGTCGAGAACGGCTTCGAACTTCCCGAGATCACGTTCGCCCTGCTGAGCGAGAGCGAGTTCTACGGACGCGCCGCCGGCTACGACGCCCGGCAGGTGAAGAAACTCGGCGTGCGGCGCAAGAACGTCGTCGACCCGTTGCAGCTCAAGTCCGGCGACTACGTCGTGCACGAGACCCACGGCATCGGCAGGTTCGTCGAGCTGGTGCAGCGCGAGGTCTCGACCGGCGGACGAAACCCGGTCAAGAACTCCCGCGAGTACCTGCTCGTGGAGTACGCGCCGTCCAAGCGCGGCTACCCGCCGGACAAGCTCTACGTGCCCACCGACCAGCTCGACCTGCTCACCCGCTACGTCGGCGGCGAGGCGCCGGCACTCAGCAAGATGGGCGGCGGCGAGTGGGCGGCGGCGAAGGGCAGGGCCCGCAAGGCCGTGCGCGACATCGCCGTGGAACTGGTGAAGCTCTACTCGGCGCGAATGGCCAGCCGGGGCCACGCGTTCCCGCCGGACACCCCCTGGCAGCACGAGCTCGAGGACGCGTTCCCGTTCGCGGAGACTCCGGACCAGCTCACCACCATCGACGAGGTGAAGGCCGACATGGAGCGGCCCATCCCGATGGACCGCCTCATCTCGGGCGACGTCGGCTATGGCAAGACCGAGATCGCGGTGCGCGCGGCGTTCAAGGCGGTGCAGGACGGCAAGCAGGTGGTGATGCTCGTGCCGACGACGCTGCTCGTGAAGCAGCACATGGAGACCTTCGCCGAGCGGTTCGCCGGCTTCCCCGTGCACCTGCGCGCCCTCAGCCGTTTCCAGACCGACAAGGAGTCGAAGGAGACCATCGAGGGGATGGCGGATGGCACGGTGGACATCGTGATCGGCACGCACCGCCTGCTCAGCCCCAGCATCCACTTCAAGGATCTCGGGCTCGTCATCATCGACGAGGAGCAGCGCTTCGGGGTGGAGCACAAGGATGCCCTGAAGAAGCTCAAAACCAACGTCGACATCCTCGCGATGAGCGCCACCCCCATCCCGCGCACCCTCGAGATGGCGGTGACCGGCATCCGCGAGATGTCGACTCTCGCCACGCCGCCGGAGGACCGGCACCCGATTCTCACCTTCGTCGGGCCGTACAACGACAAGCAGGTGGGGGCCGCGATCCGTCGCGAGCTGCTGCGCGAGGGGCAGATCTTCTTCGTGCACAATCGCGTGTCGTCGATCAACCGGGTCGCCGCCCAGCTCGCCGAACTCGTGCCGGAGGCACGCGTCGCCGTGGCGCACGGCCAGCTTCCCGAGGCGGTGCTCGAGCAGGTGATGGTGGACTTCTGGGAGCGCAAGTTCGATGTGCTGGTCTCCACCACGATCATCGAGACCGGCCTCGACATCGCCAACGCGAACACCCTCATCATCGACCGCGCGGACAAGTACGGGCTCTCGCAGCTGCACCAGTTGCGCGGCCGGGTCGGTCGCGGGCGCGAGCGTGCGTACGCCTACTTCCTCTACGACGCCGACAAGCCGCTCGGCGAGGTCGCCCACGACCGGCTGGCCACGATCGCGGCCAACAACGAGCTCGGCGCCGGCATGCAGGTGGCACTCAAGGACCTCGAGATCCGTGGGGCGGGCAACCTGCTCGGCGGAGAGCAGTCCGGCCACATCGCCGGGGTCGGCTTCGACCTCTACCTGCGGATGATCGGCGAGGCCGTCTCCACCTTCCGCGGTGACGTGGCGGAGGGCCAGACCGAGCTGCGCCTCGAGCTTCCGGTGGATGCGCACATCCCCGAGGAGTATGTGGAGAGCGAGCGGCTTCGGCTGGAGGCGTACCAGAAGCTCTCCACGGCATCCTCCCCGGCGGCCTCCGCCGAGGCGATCGACCACGTGCTCGAGGAGCTCACCGACCGCTACGGCGAACCCCCGGTGCAGGTGCAGAACCTGATCGCGGTGTCGCGGCTGCGGCGGATGGCGCAGAAGGCCGGGCTCAGCGAGGTCGTGACCGCGGGCGGCAACCTCCGGGTCGCGTCGATGGAGCTCGCCGACTCGATCCAGATCAGGCTGCAGCGCATGTTCCCGGGAGCGCGGTACTTCGCCCAGACCCACTCGGTCTCGGTGCCGCTCCCGGTGCGGCAGGGCATTCCGCTCGCCGACGCCGACCTCATCGAGTGGACCGGCCAGCTGTTGGTCGCCATCTTCGGCGCCGAGCTGAAGGTGGAGCCGGCCCAGGTGTGACGTCGCCGGGTGTCGTGCCCCCGGACGGTTATCCACAGATTGCCGGGCGCACCTCCCGGTGCCCGTCGGCATGCCGACACTGGGACGCATGACATTCGTCCTCAAGGTCAGCGGGCCGGCCGATCTGCTCGCGATGGTTCCCGAACTCGTGGGGTTCACCCCACGAAACAGCGTCGTGCTCCTCGCCTTCCGCGGCACGCGCACCTGCGGTGCCCTGCGTTTCGACCTGCCGGCCGGGCAGTCGAAGACCACCCACAAGCGGGTGGCCACCTTCATCGTCGGCATGCTGTGCAAGCTCCCGGACATCGATGCGGTCATTCCGGTCATCTGCACCGACGACGGCTTCGCCGGTGGCGCCGTCGTGCCGCGCCGTGCGTTCGCGGAGCTCCTGGCCCGTCGCCTCGAGTTCTCCGGCTTCGACCTGCGCGACTCGCTGTGCCTCGCGGCGGACGGCTGGGCCTCGTACCTGTCGGCTCCTCCGCCCGGCGGTCACCCGCTATCCGAGATCGCGGATTCGCCGGCGGCCGCGGCGCTCCCCGACGGGCTGCGGGCCCCGGCGACGCCTCACGGGCGCATTCCGGATGCCGATCCCGCCGACGCGAGGCGGCTGCAGAAGCGGCTGGCCGGGTATCGACGCCTGTACGAGCGGATGACCACCGAAGACCCGGCGACCTTCCCGGACCCGGTCGAGCTCGCTCCGCTCTCGGACATCCCGCTGTTTGCCGAGGAGGCGCTGTCCTGGGACGAGGACGCGCTCGATGCCCACGGTGCGCTGCTCCTCTTCGCGCTTCAGGGGCCGCCCGTTCGCGATCACGTGATGCTGCAGTGGGCCACGAGTCTCGCCGTGGGGGACCGGATGTGGCGGGACATCGTCGAGGACCGCGCGAGCGATTCCGCGGCCGACGCCGAACTCTCGAACCTCATGTTCGGCGTGGGTCCGCGTCCGGACCCGGAGCGAGTCGAGCGCGGCATCCGCGTGCTCCTGACGCTCGCGTCCCGGGTCACCGGGGCCGACAGGCTCGCGCCGCTGTGCATGCTCGCCTGGCTGAACTGGGCTCTCGGCCGCGGCAGCGCCGCTGGGCACTACATCGACGAGGCCCGCGCGATCCAGTCCGACTACGGCATGGCGGTGGTTCTCGACACCATGTTCAGCAACGGGCTGCTGCCCGAGTGGGCGTTCCGGCCGTGAACGACCGCCCGTAAGCGGAGCTCAGGCGCGCAGGGCCAGCGCGAAGGGCAGCACGCCGGGCGCCCCGGCCTGGCGCAGCAGCCGGGCGGCCACCGTGAGGGTCCAGCGGCTGTCGGCAAGGTCGTCCACGAGCAGCACCGGCCCGGTCAGGGTGCCGAGCGCGGCGGCCACCGCCGGGCTCACCGCGAATCCGTTCCACACCCCGCCCAGGCGGTAGGCGCTGTTGCCGCCCGGTCCGCCGGTCGGGCCGCCGTCGGCGAGCTCGAGCGAGCCGAGATAGGGCAGCCGACCGGCGTCTGCCAGCCCGGTGGCCACCGAGGAGACGAGCAGCGGGCGGGAGCGCGAGGGCACGGAGACGACCGCGCTCGGGCGCTCCTCCCACGGCCACTCGCCCAGCACGCGCACGCACGCCGCGAGGAGCGCCGGGCTGGCCGGGCCGTCCACGGCGTTCGGCGCGAAGATGGCGCGCAGCGTGCCGCCCCAGCCCAGGTCGGTGAGGCGGGCGAGGGCGCGACCTTCGAGCATCCGATCGCCCACGGCGATCTTGCCCTTCGCCGGCACTCCCACCCGGTCGGCTCCGGTCGGCCACTGTGCGCGGGGCTCGAGCGGCACCCCCACCCGGTCGAGCGATGAGCTCGCGGTCGCGGCGGCGGCATCCAACACGTCGGCCGGATACCAGGCGCCCGCGCAGTTGTCGCAGCGGCCGCAGGGCGCGGCCGTGTCGTCGTCGAGGGACGTCTGCAGGTACTCCATGCGACATCCGTCTGTGCGTTCGTACTCGATCATGTGCTGCTGTTCGGCCACCCGCTCCGCGGCGATGCGCTCGTAGCGGTCGCTGTCGTAGACCCACGGGCGGCCGGTGGCGACCCAGCCGCCCTGCACGCGGCGCACCACGCCGTCCACGTCGAGCACCTTGAGCAGAAGTTCGAGGGGCGTGCGCCGGATGTCCACCCGCGACTCCAGGGCCGGTGTCGACAGCGGTCCCTCGTGCGCGTCGAGAGCGTCGAGCACGGCCGTCGCCCGGGCCTCGCTCGGCATGGAGGCGGTGGCGAAGTAGGTCCAGATCGCCTCGTCCTCCACGCCCGGAAGCAGCAGCACGTCGGCGTTGGCGGTGGCGGGGCCGGCGCGGCCCACCTGCTGGTAGTAGGCAACGGGGGAGGAGGGAGCGCCAAGGTGCAGCACGAAGCCGAGGTCGGGCTTGTCGAATCCCATGCCCAGGGCGCTCGTGGCCACGAGTGCCTTCACCTCGTTGGCCTTGAGCATCCGCTCGGACTCCTCGCGCTCGCCCGTGTCGGTCTGGCCCGTGTATGCGTGCACGTTGTGGCCGGCGTCCCGCAGCAGTCGGGCGGTGTCCTCCGCGCCCGCCACCGTGAGGGAGTAGATGATTCCGCTGCCCGGCAGCTCGGTGAGGTGGCTCAGCAGCCAGCCGAGGCGGGTGCGCGCATCCGGCAGCCGCAGCACCCCCAGGCGCAGGGATGCCCGGGCCAGCGGGCCGCGGATCGTGAGTACTTCTCCCGCCGCGCCGAGTTGCTCGGCGACATCCTGGACCACCCGCGAGTTCGCCGTCGCCGTCGTCGCCAGCACCGGGACTCCGGCCGGCATCTCGGCGATGAGGTCGCGCAGGCGTCGGTAGTCCGGCCGAAAGTCGTGGCCCCAGTCGGAGATGCAGTGGGCCTCGTCCACCACGAGCATGCCGACCCGGCGCATGAGCTCGGGCAGCTGGGTCTCGCGGAACGACGGGTTGTTGAGCCTCTCCGGCGACACCAGCAGCACATCCACCTCGTCGTTCGCCAGCTGCTGCCGCACGTCGTCCCACTCGTGGGCGTTCGTGGAGTTGATGGCCACCGCCCGCACTCCGGCCCGTTCCGCGGCGGCGATCTGGTCGCGCATCAGGGCCAGCAGCGGCGACACGAGGATCGTCGGGCCCGCCCCCTGTCGTCGCAGCAGCAGCGTCGCCACGAAGTACACCGCGGACTTGCCCCACCCCGTGCGCTGCACTACGAGCGCGCGTCGCCGGTCGTCCACGAGCGCGCTGATCGCCTCGAACTGGCCCTCATGAAAGTCGGCGTCGTCGCGACCCACAAGGGTGCGCAGAATCTGGGCGGCGGATGCGCGGGTGTCGGTGTCGGTCACGCCCTCAGCTTGTCAGGCGCGGGTGACGGTGGGGTGTTAGGCGTTAGGCGTTGAACTCGGCAAATCGCAATGCAAGTGCATCCCGAGACGGTCTGTCGATGACTCGCGTCGGAATGTGCAGATTGCGACCATGCATGTCTTGCAGTCCGTGCCGGAGCATTGGGCCATCGATTTCGTCAAGTAGGTTTTGGTCGATTCTGACCTCATAGTCGGGAGTGATTCCCAGGAGGTTCCTGTCGAAGGCAGCGTGATGAATCTTGCAAAGAGCCATCCCGTTCGTGGTGGTTGCGAAACCGCCCATGTCGAAGTCCGGAATGATGTGTGCGGCATCGAGGAGGTCTGCATGTTTCAGTGTGCATACTGCGCATGTCGTTGAGTAAGCGTTCATAACACGTGCACGAAACAATGGTTGGTGAAGTCGTGCGCGCACCGTTCGCTCGGCATATCGTCGCTCGTCGATTGTCATGTGCAGCGGATCGCCGAAGAAGCGCATGGACTCATCCATGGCGATCACAAATTGACCCGCATCGAGATCATTCTTGACCGCGTAGACCGGGTAGTAGGCGACAAAGACACCCGGACGAATTCCCTGGAAGTAAACGAGTGGATCGCCATTTTCGAGGGCAAGAGCGAGCTTTCTATTGTCCGCTTCGTCATTCGCGCGATAGTTGTATCGCACGAAGACGCCGGTGTCGAGCTCGTCCAAATACGGATTCTTGTAGCTTGTCATGATGGTCAGCGTGGAGCTGAAGTCAGCGGGATTTCGAATACCTCGCCCGCGATCCAGCAACGGGATCCGCGTTGACCCGTAATGGTAGTCAACGAGCTCGTTTCGTGTGAATTCGAACTGACCTGTCGCCAACTTGTTGTCGAGCCAACGAAAGATGTCGTGTCGGATGGCGGCTTGTTCCGCTGGCGAGTACATAAGTCGGTCTTACCAGGACCCTTCGCGTTCTTGAGGATTCACAGTTGCCGAGCGTAATCGAATATTACTCGTGCTGTCGGGGACATCCGCCGCAAGCAGGCCCTGCCGACCGCTGAAATACCCCGGTTCATCGCTGCGCCCAGGCTCGGTGTGCAGGAGTTCGCTCGAAGAACCTCTTATGAAACTGGAGTCGCTTCGCGCGTTTGATCGTTCTCTGATTAGTCGCGTCAGAAGGTTCTCAGCGGCGCTCGAGCAGCAGCTACCGCAACCCACACCCAAGACGAATGGAGCGGTCTTTGTCCACTCCTCCACAGGCGAGACCGGGCGAAGTTATCCCCACTCTAAATCACTAAAAACCCTGATCAGGGCCGTTATTTAACTAGCCTTTTGTCGCTCAAAGTGGGAGAATATAGCCATGACATTGATCCTCGAAACCCCCCGGGAAGCGGCCATGGCCGCGACCGATGTGTGGACCGTTCCGGGGCAGCAGAACGGGCCCAACCACGGGTTCGGCAGCGGGGATGCGCGGGAGTCCCGCCTTCTCGACGACCTCGAGAACGCCTTCGCCGAGCGGCGCCTCATCGATGCGAAGATCGCCAGACTCTCGGTGGATGCCGGCGAGATGATGAAGGCCACGCGAGCCGTCGAGGCGCCTCACGTGGAGCAGTCGAGTCGCAGCGTGGCCGAACTGCTCGTGGACGTCGGCCGCATTCCCCGAGCGGAGGCCCATCGCTACTACCGCGTCGGGCTCGCGACCGAACAGCGCTGGACGCTTGTCGGGCAGCCGCTCCCCGTGGAATACGGCCTGGTGCGCGGCGCGCTGGACGACGGCAGCATTCCGCTGGACTCAGCCAACTACATCGTCTCGGCACTCGCCCAGGCCGCCCCTCGGGCCGACGCCGACGACCTTCTTGCCGCGGAGGACGCCCTCGTCGCCTTCGCCCGCGAGTGCCCGGCAGACCTGGTGCGCAGGGTGGCGAACTCGTGGCGCGAAGCACTCGACGTCGACGGCATCGAGCCTCGGGAGGATGCCCTCGCCGCGCTGATCTCGTTGCGCCGCACCATCCGCCCGAACGGCATGAAGCGGTACATCATCGACGCAGACCCCATCGGTGCCGCCTATCTGGATGCCGCCATCGACTCGCATGTCGGGGCCAACATCCGCCGCCCCAGCTTCGCCAGTCCCGAGGCAGACAGTCCCGAGGCAGACAGCGCCGACGCAGAGAACAGCGACAGCGACGCGGATGACGCCCTCCTCGCCCAGCGCAGCATTGCCCAGCTGGGCGCCGAGGCCATCTTCGAGCTCGCCAGGCACGGCATTTCCTGCACCAACACCGAGATCCCGATTCGGGCGGCCACGATCGTGGTGCGCATGACGCTCGAATCCCTGCTCAGCGGGCTCGGCGAAGCGAACATCGACGGCATCGAGCAGCCGATCTCGGCGGCAACCGCCCGCCGGATGGCCGCCGAAGCCAACATCATCCCCATGGTCCTCGGCGCAGACCCGACAGCCAGGTGCTCGACCTCGGCACCACGCAGCGGCTGTTCAGCCCGGCACAGAAGATCGCGATGGGCGACCTGTTCGGCGGATGCGCGTGGCGCAACTGTCAACTACCGCCCAGCCATACCGAGGCCCACCATGTGGTGTGGTGGCGAAACTCCGGTCGATCGGATCTCGATAACGGGATACTGCTCTGCTCGAAACACCATCACGAGGTCCATCGCAACAACTGGCTGATCGAGGTGCGAGACGGCGTTCCGTGGTTCACCCCGCCCTCGACGATCGACCCCCGGCGCACACCTCGCCGCGGCGGGAAGGCACCGCGGCCAGCACTGTAGGGCGGCCAGAGCTGTAGGCGGCCAGCGCCGAAAGGCGGCCAACCACGCCGCCGACCAGGCCGCCGACCCGCCGACCAGGCCAGCGACCACGCCACCGACCACGCCACCGACCAAGCCGCCGACCACGCCACCGACCAAGCCGCCGACCCGCCGACCACGACAGGAGCGGCGGTCCGGCAGGCCGCGCTGAAGGCAACTCGGGACTAGCCAGACAGACCCGCCCCGACGAGCCCCGCTACTGCGCCACGTACCCGCCATCCACCAGGTGATAGCTGCCCGAGATGAATGACGCGGCATCCGAGGCGAGGAAGCAGACGAGTGCCGAGACCTCCTCCGGGGTGCCGAGGCGACCGAGCGCGTGCTTGCCGGCCAGGAACTGTTGAGTGGCGTCATCCAGAGCACTGTCCACCAGGGGAGTGTGGATGAACCCAGGACCCACCGCGTTGGTGCGCACCTTCTTGGCGCCGTACTCGAGGGCCGCGTTCTGGGTGAGTCCCAGCAGACCGTGCTTGGCGGTGACGTAGGCGGAGGAGGAGGCGAAGCCCACGGTCCCGAGAATCGACGCCATGTTGATGATGGATCCGCCACCGTTCTCGGCCATGGAGGGCAGCTGCTCCTTGAGGCCGTAGAAGACGGCGTTGAGGTTGACCTCGATCACCCGGCGCCAGCCGTCCAGCGAGTAGTCGCCGATGAGGGCCTGTTCTCCGCCGATGCCCGCGTTGTTGACCGCGATGCGAAGCGGTGCGAGCGCGTTCGCGTCGGCCACACAGGCCACGGCGAAGTCGGGGTCGCTCACGTCGCCCACGATCTTCTCGGCGGTTCCGCCGGCCGCACGAATCTCGTCCACCACGGACTGGGCAAGCTCGGCATTCATCTCCGCCACGATCACGGATGCGCCGTTCGCCGCGAGTTCGAGGGCTATCGCGCGTCCGATGCCGGAGCCCGCCCCGGTCACGATCGCCGAGCGGTGTGCCACGTCGTAGGTTGCCATCTGATGCTCCCGTTCTGGTTGTTGGGACTCCAGCCTGTCCCCGGCCGGGCCGGCGCCGATTGAGGCTTTCGGCCCTTTCTTGGTGGGCCGTCGCTCGGGATCGGGGAATGGATCCCGGCTCCCGCGGCTTTGACGTGGGGTACCGCAATGATGGTGGTACCGCACCGACCAGCAAGGGGACCACGAGTGAGCTCGACCGTGACACGCGCCGACATCGGCTTCCGCTCCGAACGCGGACCGATCCTCATCGCCCTCATGGTCACGACCGGCCTCGTCGCAATCGACTCGACAATCCTCGCCACCGCCGTCCCCTCGATCGTCAAAGACCTCGGTGGCTTCTCCGAGTTCCCCTGGCTGTTCTCCATCTATCTCCTCGCCCAGGCCGTGTCGGTGCCGGTCTACGCCAAGCTGTCGGATGTCGTGGGCCGCAAGCCCATCATCTTCATCGGCATAGGCCTCTTTCTTGTCGGCTCGATCCTGTGCGGCTTCGCGTGGAGCATGCCGGCCCTCATCGCGTTCCGCGTGGTGCAGGGACTCGGGGCGGGCGCCGTGCAGCCGATGGCCATCACGATCGCCGGCGACATCTACACGGTGGCCGAACGCGCGAAGACACAGGGCTATCTCGCCAGCGTGTGGGCGATCTCCTCGGTGGTGGGCCCGACCCTCGGCGGCGTGTTCTCGCAGTACCTCACCTGGCGCTGGATCTTCTTCGTCAACGTGCCCCTGTGCATCCTGGCCGTCTGGCTGCTGCTCAGGTCGTTCCACGAGAAGATCGAGCACCGTAAGCACAAGGTCGACTACCTCGGCGCGACCCTGCTCACGGTGTCGCTGAGCCTCCTGATTCTGGGCGTGCTCGAGGGCGGACGGGCCTGGGCCTGGAACTCGCCCCAGAGCATCGGCGCCTTCGTGGTCGGCGGCCTGCTGCTCGTGGCGTTCGTCTTCGCCGAGAAGCACGCGGCGGAGCCGGTGCTTCCGCTCTGGGTGTTCTCCCGACGCCTGCTGCTCACCACGGCGCTCGTCTCGGTGGGCGTGGGTGCGATCCTCATCGGCCTCACCTCCTACGTGCCCACCTATCTTGAGCTCGCCCTCGGCACGACACCGATCGTCGCCGGCCTCGCCCTGGCGGCGCTCACCATCGGCTGGCCGATCTCGGCGTCACTGTCCGGACGCCTCTACCTGCGGATCGGGTTCCGCAGCACCGTGCTCATCGGAATGACGCTGGTGGTCGCCGGCGCCGCCGTGCTCGCGGCATTCTCGAGCACCCCGATGCTCGCCGTGGTGGCCGGCAGCTGCTTCCTCATCGGCCTGGGACTCGGGCTCGTGGCCACGCCGAGTCTCATCGCCGCCCAGGCCAGCGTGCCGTGGAACGAACGCGGCGTCGTCACCGGCACCAACCTGTTCTCCCGCTCGATCGGCAGTGCCGTGGGCGTGGCGATCTTCGGCGCCGTGGCGAACGCGATCTTCGCCGCCTCCGGGGGCAGCGAGAAGAATCCGGCAACCGTGATCGCCACGTCCTCGAGTGTGTTCATCTCGGTGGGGATCGTCACCCTCGCCACGGTCGTCGCCGCACTCACCATGCCGCGAAAGACCGTGGAGCTGGCGGAGCCGCAGCAACCCTAGTCGCGAGTGTGCACCCGGTAGACGAGCACCGGGATGAGCACGAGCGACCGCAGGTCGATGAGAGCGTGCGCCACGATGGCGGCGAGAATGCTGCCGGTGGCCAGGTAGAGCAGCATGAGCGCCCCGCCGATCACGATGGACCCGACGATGCCCGCCCAACCCTGGTACACGTGCAGGGCGCCGAAGAGCAGCACGCTGCCCACCACGGCGAGCACGGCATTGCCGAACACACCGAAGATGAGGGCGGGCATGGCGAGTCGAAAGAGCAGTTCCTCCACGACGCCGGCGTTGACCGAGAGCGCGAAGCCGTAGCGAAGTTCCCTGCGATCGCGGGGCAGCAGGGCGCTGATGTCGCCGATCGTCGGCACGTCCACGGACTTGCGCGCCAGGTAGACGGCCAGGATTGTTCCGCCCACGAGCGCCACAGCCAGCCCGATGGCAAGACCGGGCACCAGCCCGTTCGACCCCTCGACAACAGCCGAGAACCAGGCGGAGACCGGCCACCGCCGAACCTCGGCGAGGAGTCTCGGCGGGTACTGCCAGACGAGCGCGAGAATCACGATCGAGGCCCCACCGAACATCACGAGCGAGTCGATGAGCCACTTGCGGAACATCCGCCGACGGCTCTGGGAGCTCCGGTAACGCTTGAAGCGCGAGTATTCGCGGCGATCCTTGCGCACGGCCCGCACGATGAGCAGGGCGAGCACCGCCCAGAGCACGCCCCCGAGGATCAGCGAACTGGTCGGGGAATCGGGGGAGAGCACGCCCCATTGTCTCCCGGGCGGCCCGACGTCTTCCGAGCACGCCTGACCGCGGCGCGCTGGTGCAGGATGGGAGGCATGACCGATCAGCCGACCAGCCCGCCGCATCCGAAGCTCGACGAACTGATCGCGGTGCTCGCCAGACTTCGCGCGCCCGGCGGATGCGCGTGGGACGCCGAACAGACCCACGAGTCGCTCGTGCAGTACCTCATCGAGGAGACCTACGAGCTCGTCGACGCGATCGAGGGCGGCAGCCGCGAGGAACTCATCGAGGAGCTCGGCGACCTGCTCTACCAGGTGATCTTCCACTCCGACATCGCCTCGGCGAGCGAGGGCGAACGGTTCGACATCGAGGACGTCGCCGCCCACATGACCGCGAAGATGATCGCGCGCCACCCGCACGTGTTCGGCGACACGGTGGCGGAGACCGCCGAAGACGTGATCGCCGTCTGGGATGACGTGAAGGCGGTCGAGAAGTCGCACCGCACGAGCGTGCTCGACGGCATCCCGCTGGGCATGCCGTCGCTGGCACTCGCCGACAAGCTCATCGGCCGCGCCCAGAAGATCGGCGTGATCGAGGCCGACGCCCCCGCCGTGATCGGTGTCACGGACGAGGAGGAGCTCGGCGGACTGCTGCTCGCGATCGTCGCCTCGGCGAAGGCGAATGGATTGGATGCCGAACGCGCCTTGCGGGTGACCCTGCGCGGCCTGCAAGACGAGATCCGCGAGGCGGAGTCCGACCCCTTCGACGCGGGAATCATCGGCACAGCCGGCTGACAGACAGCGGGGAGCGACGAGGAGCGAGGGGTGGTGCCCCCCTCAACCCGAATGAGAGGGGCACCCAGCCCGGGAACCGTTTTCGCTGGGAATTCCGCAGTGAAATGGTTGCACCGGACTCAGGCCCGTGGATTACCCGATCCACAGACCTGGTCATACATCCTGGTCATGATCGACCCGAACGTGAATGTCGGCTGCGCGGTTCAGCACCGGATGGGTATCGACGATGTAGCTTCGCGTGCGCCAAAGCCGAGTGTAGCGGCCTCCACAGCAATAGACAAACGTGCGTTATGTTAATCGCGTGGCGCGCAAACCCGACCCGGAACGCAAGCCCGCCCTGCTTGCCCAGATCGTGGATTTTCTGCTCGATAAGCCACTCTCCGCCCTCACCTTTCGCACGCTCGCGAGCGGACTCGGGGTGAGCACGTACACGCTCGTGTATCAGTTCGGCACGCGCGCGGACCTCGTGCGGGAGATCGTTCTCGCCGTCTCCGAGCGACAGGATCTCGTGGTGGCCGCCGTGCGCAGCGAGTCGGGCGGCCTCGAGGAGCACCTCGCCAACCTCCGACGGTCCTGGGAGCTCTCACTCACCGAACGGAGCCAGCAGCTTCGACGACTCGAGTTCGAGGCCGCCACCAGCGAATCCCGCCAGCACGGGCTCGGCCAGATCACCCGCGGACTGTTCGACCGCTGGTTCTCCACCGGTGTCGACGCGCTGGTCCGGATGGGCGTGCGCGAGGAGGAGGCGACCCTCGAGGCCCGAACCATGGTGGACACGATCTACGGACTCCACTACGACCTCATGGTCACGCGTGACGCCGAGCGGGTGTCTGCGGTGTTCGAGCGAGTGCTGGGCGGCTACGAGGCCCGGATCGCGAGGCTCGTCGCCGAGGGCGCCGCACCGACCCCGTAGCCGTTCGCCGGCGGTGCCCGAGCCGGGGCGTCGCCTGTGAAACAATCGACACATGGCCAGCCCAGTGAACCCTCCTCGCGGCATGCGCGACTTTCTGCCGCACGAGAAGGCGCGCCGCGAGCACGTGCTCTCGGTGATCCGCAGTGTGTTCTCGGCCCACGGGTTCGACGAGATCGAAACCCCGGTGATGGAGGACTCGGCCCGCCTGCACGCGGGTCTCGGCGGTGACAACGAGAAGCTCGCCTTCGGAGTGCTCAAGCGCGGACTCACCACCGAAGACATCCAGGCCGCGAAGGATGCCCTCGACCTCGCCGATCTCGGCCTGCGCTTCGACCTCACGGTGCCGCTGGCCCGGTTCTACGCCACCCACCGGGCCGAACTGCCGACGGTGTTCCGGGCCATCCAGATCGCGCCGGTCTGGCGAGCCGAGCGTCCCCAGAAGGGGCGATACCGCCAGTTCGTGCAGTGCGACATCGACATCATCGGCGAGGCCGGACCTCTCGCCGAGATCGAACTGCTCACCGCCACCGCCGCGACCATGACCGCCCTGGGACTCGCCGACTGGACAATCCGGGTCAACGACCGGCGACTGCTCATCGGCATGCTCGACACCTTCGGCTTCGACGCGGCCGACCACGACTCGGTGCTCGTCACGATCGACAAGCTCGACAAGGTGGGGCCGGATGGCGTCGTCGCCGAGTTGCGCGCCAAGGGAGTGGGCGCCGCGGCGGTCGACGCGCTCGACGCCTTCTTCCGCCGCCCCCAGACCCTCGAGTACCTGTCGTTCGGTGAACGCGCAATCGCCAAGGCTCTCCCGCCGGGCGCGGACCCGGCCGTGATCGCCGAGCTCGCCGCCATCGGCCACGCCGTCAACGCCGGCCTCGGTGTCGGTGCCCCCGACGGCCTCGGCTCGGTGGTGGAGTTCGACCCGTTCCTCGTGCGCGGCATGGGCTACTACACCGGCACCATCTTCGAGATCGCGCACCCGTCGTCCTCCAGTTCGCTCGGCGGCGGTGGCCGGTACGACGGCATGATCGGCCGGTTCCTCGGCTCCGACGTGCCGGCGGCGGGCTTCTCGATCGGCTTCGAACGCATCGTGGACCTCGTGGAGCTGCCCGAGGACACCGGCATCGGCGGTGTCGCGCTCCTGTACGACACCGACGTGGCGGCCACCACCCTCATGCAGCTCAAGTCGGAGCTCATCGCGAGCGGCCGCCGGGTGCGGCTGGAGCGAGCCCCGCGCAACATCAAGCCGCTTCTCGAACAGCTCGTGGCATCCGGGTTCACCGAGATGGCGACGGTGCCGAGCGGCGCCGTCACCGTGGCCGAACTGAAGTTGCGCAAACTCGGCGCCGAGTAGGATAGCGAACGCAAATCCCCCAACGTTAAGGAGTCCCGTCGTGGCTTTGATCGAAGCAGTAGGCGCCCGCGAAATCCTCGATTCCCGAGGCAACCCGACCGTCGAGGTCGAGGTGCTGCTCGAAGACGGAATCGTCGCTCGCGCCGCCGTTCCCTCCGGCGCCTCCACCGGCGCATTCGAGGCCTACGAGCTTCGCGACGGAGACAAGAAGCGCTACGGCGGCAAGGGCGTGCAGAAGGCCGTCTCCGCCGTCATCGACCAGATCGGTCCGGTGATCGAGGGATTCGACGCCACCGACCAGCGCCTCATCGATGCCGCTCTCATCCAGCTCGACGGCACCGAGAACAAGAAGAAGCTCGGCGCCAACGCGATCCTGGGCGTGTCCCTCGCCGTGGCGAAGGCCGCAGCGGACTCGGCCGACCTCCCGCTGTTCCGCTACCTCGGCGGACCGAACGCGCACACCCTCCCGGTGCCGTTGCTCAACATCATCAACGGAGGCTCGCACGCCGACAACGACATCGACGTGCAGGAGTTCATGATCGTTCCCCTGGGCGCCGAGACGTTCAGCGAGGCCCTCCGCTGGGGCGTCGAGACCTACCACTCCCTCAAGTCGCTGCTCCACTCCAAGGGCCTGTCCACCGGCCTCGGCGACGAGGGCGGATTCGCCCCGAACCTGTCGAGCAACCGCGAAGCGCTCGACCTCATCGCCACCGCGATCGAGCAGGCCGGCTTCACCCTCGGCACCGACATCGCGCTCGCGACCGACGTGGCCGCGACCGAGTTCTACAGGGACGGCTCGTACCACTTCGAGGGCAAGCAGCTCTCGGCGCTCGACCTCACCGCCTACTTCGCGGACCTCGCGGCCAACTATCCGCTCGTGTCCATCGAGGACCCGCTGCAGGAGGACGACTGGGAGGGCTACCAGCACTTCACCGCCGAACTCGGCAACAAGGTGCAGATCGTGGGCGACGACCTCTTCGTCACCAACCCGATCCGCCTGCAGAAGGGGCTCGACCTCTCGGCGGCCAACTCCATCCTCGTCAAGGTGAACCAGATCGGTACCCTCACCGAGACGCTGGATGCCGTGTCCCTCGCCCAGCGCGCCGGCTACACCGCGATCCTGTCGCACCGCTCCGGCGAGACCGAGGACACGACCATCGCGGACCTCGCGGTCGCGACCGACTCCGGCCAGATCAAGACCGGCGCCCCCGCCCGCAGCGAGCGCGTGGCCAAGTACAACCAGCTGCTGCGCATCGAGGAGGAGCTCGGCGACGCCGCGGTGTACGCGGGACGCAAGGCGTTCCCGCGCTTTCAGGGCTAATTCCCCCAGAGCTCGCACGGCACCCGGGCATGCCTGAACGGGTTTCCCGGCGGGCACGTTTAGGCTCGACAGTATGACGAAGCAGGCTCGAGGCACGCGCGTGCCCACCACGCGCGTGCCCGTGAGCATGCCGGAGGAGAACGCCTCCGGGCAGTGGCTCCGCAGCATCCGTCTGTCCGGGTTCGCCATCACCGCGCTCAGCCTCATCGTGCTCTTCGTGGTCGTGCTCGCCCCGTCGCTGCGCATCTTCATCGACCAACGCCAGCAGATCGCGGCCCTCGAGGCGCAGAACGCGGCGGCGAAGGCCGCGGTCGGCACCCTCAAGGAGCAGAAGGCACGCTGGGACGACCCCACCTATGTGGAGTCCCTCGCCAGGCAGCGGCTCAACTACGTGATCCCCGGCGAATTCAGCTACCTCGTGATCGATGACGGCAAGACGGCCACCGCGCAGAGCGGACAGCCGATCAGCGACAAGATCCAGACCACCCAGGTGGACTGGCTCGGCTCCCTGCTGTCGTCGGTCTTCACCGCCGGACTCACGGATGCCCCGGCGAACAAGATCGTCGCACCGGTGATCACCGGCAGCCAGTAGAGAGCCCCATGACCACACCCCCCTTCGAGCCGCCGAGCGCGGCCGACATCGCCACCGTGTCGCACCAGCTCGGCCGCCCGGCCCGCAACGTGATCGGGATCGCCGCGCGCTGCGTCTGCGGCGCGCCCACCGTGGTGTCGACCAGGCCGCGCCTCGACGACGGCACCCCGTTCCCCACGCTCTACTACCTGAGCCACCCGGCCGCGACCGCGGCGGTCTCGACCCTCGAGGCGAACGGCGTGATGACCGAGCTCGCGGCACTCCTCGCCGACGAGACCGTCGCCGCCGCGTACCTCGCGGCGCACGAGGCCTACCTCGCCGACCGCAACGGCATCGAGTTCGTCGCCGAGATCGACGGCATCTCCGCCGGCGGAATGCCGCAGCGGGTGAAGTGCCTGCACGCCCTCGTCGGGCACTCCCTCGCCGCCGGCCCGGGAGTCAACCCGATCGGGGATCTCGCGCTCGAGCGGGCGGACTGGTCGCCGACGGAGTGCGAGTGCGTACCGCAGCAGTGAGGCCGGGCCGCACCGTGGGTCGGGCCGTGGCCGCCGCCGCCCTGCTCGCGCTGGCGGCATCCGTCGTGCCGGCCGGCACGGCATCCGCGGACTCCATCCGGGACCGCGAATACTGGCTCTCCAGCTACGGCATCACGGCGGCCTGGTCGACGACCAGGGGTGCTGGCGTCACCGTAGCGGTGATCGACACCGGGGTCGACGGCAGCCACCAGGACCTCACGGGCACCGTCGTCGGTGGCACGGATGTCTCGGGCGTCGGCTCGCCGGACGGCCAGAAGCCGATCGGCGAGGATCCGCAGCACGGCACCATGGTCGCCTCGCTGCTCGCCGGCCACGGGCACGGCGTTGACGCCGGCGTGATCGGGGTCGCGCCCGAGGCGAAGATCCTTGCCGTGTCGGTCGGATTCGGGGTGGGCTCCACCGACTCCGACGACCAGATCGCGAAGGCCGTGCGCTGGTCGGTCGACCACGGCGCATCCATCATCAACATGTCGCTCACCCGCAACACCCTCGACTGGCCCACCAGCTGGGACGACGCCTTCCTCTACGCGATGAGGCACGACGTGATCGTGGTCGCTGCCGCCGGCAACCGGGGGAGCGGCACCACCGAGGTGGGCGCCCCGGCGACGATGCCCGGCGTGGTCGTGGTGGCGGGGGTCGACCGCAACGGCAAGGCGAGCTTCGACGCGTCATCGCAGGGGATCACCCTCACCGTGTCCGCACCGAGCGAGAACCTCGTCGGCGCCGGCCCCGGCGGCGGCTACTTCCAGTGGGCGGGCACGAGCGGGGCGACACCGCTCGTGTCCGGGCTGCTCGCCCTCATCCGGGCGTCGCATCCGGGACTCGATGCCGGCAACGTGATCAACCGGCTCACGGCCACCGCCACGAAGGCCGGGGATTCGATCGTCTACGGCAGTGGGCTCATCAACGCGCAGGCCGCCGTGACCGCGACGGTCCCGGCCGTGAAGGCCAACCCGGCCAACGACCTCTCCGAATGGATAAGGCTCAACCGGCGGGCGGCGGCGACGGCGACCCCGGTACCGACCCCCACTCCTACCCCCTCCGCCACCCCGACTCCCGTGGTGTCCGCCCAGAGTCCGTTTGGCAAAGTCTTGCCATCGGTTGCCGATCTGAGAGACCTCGGGGTGCCCCTTCTGGTGTACGGAATCTTCGCGATCCTGCTCGTTATAGTGGTTCGCGGGGCCCGGCGCGAGTTCGAGCGCAGCCGACGCAAGTAGTAGATTGTAGGTCGTGCCCAAAATCTTGATCGTTGGCGGCGGATACGCCGGTTTCTACACGGCCCTCAAACTCGAACGCGCTCTGCGCCCCGGCGAGGCGGAGGTCACCATGGTGGACCCCCTGCCGTACATGACCTACCAGCCCTTCCTTCCCGAGGTTGCCGCCGGCTCGATCGAGCCCCGCCACGCGGTGGTTTCGCACCGCCGCCACCTCGTCAAGACGAACGTGGTCACGGCGAAGGTCACCAACATCAGCCACGCCACCAAGACGGCGACCATCACGCCGGCCATCGGCGAGCCGTGGGACATCGAGTACGACATCATCGTCGTGACCGCCGGTTCGGTCTCGCGCACCTTCCCGATCCCCGGTGTCGCCGACGAGGCGATCGGCCTCAAGAACATCGAGGAGGCCGTGGAGATCCGCGACCGCATCCTCGGCAACTTCGACAAGGCGGCCAACCTCCCGGCCGGCCCCGAGCGCGACCGACTGCTCACCTTCACCGTCGTCGGCGGCGGCTTCGCCGGCATCGAGGTCTTCGGCGAGATGCGCAGCCTCGCGAGCTCGCTGCTGCGGTACTACCCCACCCTCACCTTCGACGACACGCACTTCCACCTCATCGAAGCCATGGGTCGCATCATGCCCGAGGTGTCGCTCAAGACCAGCCTCTGGGTGATCAAGAACCTCGCCCAGCGCGGCGCGGAGATCCACCTCGAGACGCAGCTCACCTCCGCCGTCGGCGGCAAGATCGAGATGTCGAACGGTCAGACCTTCGAGACCGACCTCATCGTCTGGACCGCCGGTGTCATGGCCAACCCCGTGCTGCGCAACACCGACCTCCCCATCGAGGAACGCGGACGCCTGCGCGTCGCGGCCGACCTGCGCGTGATCAACGACGACGGTGTGGTGCCGGATGCCTGGGGCGCCGGCGACGTCTGCGCCGTCCCCGACCTCACCGGTGCCGGTGTCGGCGGATTCACCGTGCCGAACGCCCAGCACGCGGTTCGCCAGGGCAAGCAGCTCGCCAAGAACATCATCGGCCAGCTCCGCGGCGACGAGCCCAAGGAGTACTACCACAAGGGCCTCGGCGCCGTCGCGGGCCTCGGTCTCGGCGTCGGCGCGTTCCAGTCCGGCCGCTTCGCGGTCACCGGCCTGCTCGCGTGGTTCATGCACCGCGGCTACCACGGTCTCGCGGTTCCCATGTGGGAGCGCAAGATCCGCGTCTTCGGCAACTGGATCCTCAACTTCTTCTTACGACGCGACATCGTGTCGATCGAGGCGCGCACGACTCCGCGCGAGGCCTTCGAGAAGTACGCGTCCCGGCCCAAGGTTCCCACGGCGTAGGTTTTCCCCTGCCGACGGCCTAGTCTGGCGATGCTTCGCCCCCATAGCCCAATCGGCAGAGGCAGACGACTTAAAATCGTCCCAGTCAGGGTTCGAATCCCTGTGGGGGCACCTCGCTGGACCGTCGAAAACCCCGGAATTCCGGGGCTAAATCGGGTATCAGGCGTCGCTGCCGGGGTTCCGTGCCCACATTTTGCCCACATTTGAATTCATCGCGTGGTCATTCAGGGCCACGGCAACGCCATCCAGATCATCGTCGAAAAGGTCGGCGTAGGTGTCCAGGGTCATGCTGGCCGAGGCGTGCCCGAGCATCCGCTGCACCGCTTTCACGTTCGCACCGGCACTGATCGCGAGGCTCGCGGCGGTGTGCCGCAGGTCGTGTGGGGTGACCCGGGGAAAGCCGGGGTCAACAGCCTGGGCGGCGCGCACCGCCGCCACGAACCATCCGTCGTGAGCCGACGGGGTGGCAACGTGCACCGATCCATCACCGAACAGCAACTGCTCGGGCGACTTCCCCTCCGCCGCTTCGGCGAGATGGAAGGTGAGAAGCTCGGGAAAGGGCACCGACCGGGTGGCATGAGTCTTGGGCGTGCCGACGACGATGACACCCCCGACGCGCACCGCGTTCTCGCACACCTCGAGCCGCCGGCGGAGCGTGTTGAGGTCCTTCACCCGTAAGCCGACCGCCTCGCCCCAGCGAAGGCCGGTGTACGCGAGGGTCAGCACCAGCGTGCTGTTGTCACCGGCGTGCTCCGCGAGCAGGCTCACACGGTCGTGCGTGAGGTACACATGCGGCTTCTTCTTCTTGCGGGGGAGAGCGACACCCCGCGCAGGGTTAGAGGAGATGCGACGATCCCGCGTGGCGACATCCAGAATCGCCGCCAGGATGCCGTAGGCACGAATGACGACGGTTGCGCTTCGTGGCCCGGCGCCGTGCGCCGTCGTGGCGTCGCCGGTGCCCAACTGCGACACCCACGTCTGCACCTCGCTGTGCCGGATCTCGCCCACGGGCGTGTCTCCCCACCTGGGCTCCACGAACAGTCGCCAGGCGATGTCGATCGCATCCCGCGAGGATGGCTTGAGGTGGGTCTGCGACCTCAGCCAAGTCGCGCCGAGCTCGCCAACAGTCGCCCTCGCCGCGGCGGCATCGACATACTCGCCGCGGGCCTTGCTGACCTCCACCGACGCGAGGTAAAGCTCCGCGTCGTGCTTGGTTCTAAAGCCGCGCTTGTCGGTCTGCGAGCGATCCGGCTTGCGATAGCGAACTCGGTACCGCTTGCCCGATGACGTGTCGTACGAAGTGATAGATCCCATCGCTGCTCCAAGGCGATCGTTCGGCCGAGGTCAGGGTCGGGTGTCGGCCGGTTCGGATACAAGTTACGGGGAACCACCGACGCCGACCCAGGAGGCGTTGTATAGTTGTGGCTATACAGGAGCGAATCATGGCAACGAGAATTGGACCAGCCGCCGCTGAGCAGAGCACGATCCGGCGAGTCCGCACGGCGAAGGGCATCGGCGTGCGCGAACTCGCGCGTCGCATGAACGTGACACCTGGCGCCGTGTCGCAGTGGGAGCGTTCCGAGGCCAATCGAACCATTCAGGTCGACACGCTGCAGCGCGCCCTGAGGGCACTGGGGGAGGAACTCGTCACCGAGAGCCGCTCGATCGGCAGCGAGGGACTCCCGTACGAACCGGCACCGATGGAACGGCGCGAGGACCGGGTCTCCTTTGAACTCCACCGAGCCATCGCCCGCAAGCTCATCGACACGCCCGACGCCGTGCGGTCTGTGATCCCTGTCGGCGTCGAGAAGATCCGGGGTTACGTCCGCGGACCTCTCGTGAATGCCTGGCTCGATGAATGGCTCGCCCTCTCGACCGGCCCGCTTGGCCCGCTCGTGGACGTACTGCTGGGCACAGATGAGCATGCTGTGGAGATGCGCCAAAACACGCCGTTCCTGGGAGTGCTGACTCAGCAGGAACGGCTCGAAGCGATCAGGAGGGCGACGGCATGAAGCGGTCGGAACTCGAGGTCGCGATCGAGGCCGCGACCGCCATCGTTCGCCAAGACAGCGTGTACATCATCGGCAGCCAGTCCATCCTGGGCACCTACAACGAGGACGAGCTACCCGGGGAGGCGACACTCTCCAACGAAGTCGACATCGCGCCCATCGAGGACGACGCCTCCGAGAGTCTTGCGACGCTGCTCGACGGACAGATCGGCGAGATGTCCCAGTTTCACGCGGACCATGGTTTCTACATCCAGGGCGTGGGCCGACAAACCGCGAACCTGCCCGAGGGATGGCAGAGCCGACTCGTCTCCGTGAAGCCAGCCTGGTTGGCGAAAAGCGTCGGGCTGTGTCTCGAACCGCACGATCTGTGCGCGGCAAAGATCCTCGCAAATCGCGAGAAGGATCTGACCTTCGTGAGTTCGCTCCTCGAAGTGAGGATTGTCGATGCAGAGACTCTTAGGGCGCGCATTGAGCTGCTCGACCCGCATGGAGTATCCGGTGACCGCATCCAAGTCGCGCGCGTTTGGGCGGCTTGGGCGGCAGCCAAGTATCCACCGATTGGATGACCGGCTATTCGTTCGCTTGTACCGTGGCGGCGAATAGGCAAACGAATAGTTGTGGGGTGTTTTGCCCTTGTCCCACCGCCATCCCCGAGCGAGCTCGCTTCCCGACCCCACACCCTCCGCAAGC